>NZ_JBDGDD010000014.1:0-78266 GCF_040909065.1 Ruminococcus sp. RTP21359st1_H3_RTP21359_211015 | reverse complement strand
ACATTCGATGCTTATTCCTATCAGACTTTGGAGAACAAGCAGAAATTCATCTCTCAGATCATGACAAGTAAGACTCCCGCGAGAAAGTGCGAAGATGTAGACCAGCAGGCACTCACTTATTCCGAGATCAAGGCACTTTGTACTGGCGATGACCGTATCAAAGAGAAGTTGATGCTTGAAAATGAAGTGAAGGAACTGAGGATACTGGCTGCGGAACACCGCAACACAGTATTTGAAATGGAGGACAAGATCGCTCGTTTCCCCGAACAGGAGCAGAAACTTACAGCTATTCTTGCTGATCTCCATACAGACCGTGAAGCACTCCGCAAGCTCCCGATCGATCCTGAGCGAAAACTGCCCGTATTCAAAATCACCATTGGTGAGACTGAGTACACCGACAGAAAAGAAGCAGCTAAGGCTTTGGAAGATGCGGTGCTTGCTATCAAGTATGCGGATACTCCTGTTAAGGTCGGCTCGTTCCAGGGCTTTGACCTGAGCGTGACGGTAAACAGCAATATGATGGGCGGCGGTATGTCCGCTTGTCTGCAAGGTGCTACTTCACATACCACGAAGCTGATCGAGAGCTTTGCCCATAACCTGAACCGTCTTGAAGCTGCCCTCTACAACATCGACGGCAGAATCGAAAGGACACAGGATAACCTTGCGAAGCTCAGGCTTGACCACGCAGAAGCACAGAAGATCGTAGCAGAGCCGTTCCCTCAGCAGGAGGAGCTTGATACTAAGGAGCAAAGGCTGAAAGTCGTGACTGATGAGCTGAATCAGGCGGCTATCGAAGCGAAGAAGAACGCTCCGAAGCGTGAAAAGACTTGCTACTTTGAACGAGCTAAGATGAAACGTGATGCCGCAAGGCTCGCTAAAAAGCCGAAAACGCCGAAGGACAAGGCTAAGAGCAGGAGTAAGCAAGGAATTGAATAACATAAAAGTCAACCGCAATTTTGAACTGACCCCAAAAAGTTAGACAAAGATTCAAAAGAAAATTTATGCAAAGCGACTAAGAGGAATCTTGGTCGCTTTTGTTATGCAGCTTTATGTCTGAATTCCACAGGAGATAGACCATTCAGCTTAAGTTTGATGCGTTTGTTGTTGTACCATTCTATGTATTCATGAAGCTCTTCAATGAAATGCTCGACAGAATGAAATTCCTGCAAATAGAGAAGCTCCGTTTTCAGCAAACTGAAAAAGTTCTCGGCACAGGCATTGTCAAGACAATTCCCCTTTCGGGACATGCTCTGACAGATGCCTTTCTCTTTCAGCATTTTCTGATAGTGTTTGTGCTGATACTGCCAGCCTTGGTCTGAATGAAGAATCAGATTTGTGTTGTCCGGTATTTTTGTAAATGCTTTCTCAAGCATATCCGTTACCTGATTCAAATTCGGATGACGGCTTAGATTGTATGAAATCACTTCGCCATTATATAAATCAATGATTGGTGACAGATACAGCTTTATGCCAAACAAAGCAAATTCAGTAACATCTGTTACCCACTTCTGATTTGGCTGATCTGCTTTGAAATTCCGTTTCAGAAGATTTGGTGCGATTCTGCCGACATTACCCTTGTATGAGTGGTACTTATGCATACGAACACGGCAAAATATGCCCATTTTACGCATCAGTTTCTGTACGGTCTTGTGATTGATCACAAACTTCTTCTTCAATTCTTTTGTAATTCTCCGATATCCGTAACGCCCTTTGCTTTCCTCATAAATGCGGCGTATTTCAGTTTTGATTTCAGCATATCGATCTGGCTTTGGATGATCAAATTGCTTGCTGTAATAGTAATAGGTACTGCGGGGAATATCGGCAATCTCAATGAGCAGTCCTATTTTATGTTCATGCCTCAGTTCCCATATCACTTGTGCTTTTTCTCTTGCCGTACCCGCTCGGCAACCAAGGCATTCAATTTTTTTAAGTATGCATTCTCCGCACGAAGACGCTGTACTTCTGCAATCAGATCTTCTTCTTTCTTAATTTTCGGAGGTCGCCCTGTGGATTTCCTTCCTCTGCGTTCTATGCAAAGCCCCTCCGCTCCTTCCTCAAGATAGATTCGTTCCCATGCTGCTACTCTATCATGATCGCATATGTCAAATTGACGTGCAGTTTCACGATAGCTTAACTTTTCTCTGTGCATTGTTTCCACTACTTTGATTTTGAATTCCGGTGTGTATCTTTTGTTCGGCTTTCCTTTTGGCATAAAAATGCCCCCTTTCGTTAGACTTTTTATTGGTATATTTCTATTATACCACATTGTCTAACAAAAGGGGAGCATTTCATTTAAGTGGTTGACTTTTCTTTACTTTATATTACAAATCAAGCTTCTATATCTTTTCTAGTAATCTTATAGCCCAACTTGGTAATCAGCTTGAGCGTTTCTATAGCAGTATTACGATCGTACTCTTTTTCAGATTCTGGTAGTTCATCATACGGTACAAGGCAAGGAGTGGTTTTCTTTTCAGTATCCTTAACTTCTCCATAAGTCCATCCTTCTTTAATGCGCCCAACTGCCCACACATCGTGGACATTGGCTGCTATCAACTCAGTAAGGGCTACAAGGTCATCTGAAAGCGTGATATCATTTGTTTGCATAGGATTTGGTGTGTACTTCATTTTTATTCCGTAACCGCCAACCAGAGCAGCGGGCAAAAAATGAGCCGAGATCAACCTCGGCTCAAATCCCGTATTCGGTTCATCACAATGAATTACTGTGAGCTGCTGTGAATTACTGTGCGGTGAAATACTGTCAGTTACTATGAAATACTGTGGATGAGAAGCTGTCACTTAACCTCAGCCTCGTTTTCGATGATTTGATGATATGTTCTGTGGCAGGTTTCAGGCAGTGCAGCACTCCACGGCATGATGCTGTCAAGCTGTTCTTCCGAAGGTGTTTTGCCCCACGAAGGAAGAACCAGCATCAGATAGGAGAGATAACCAAACACATTCAGTCCGTTTCGCTTGGCTGTTTCGATCACGCTCATGAAGAGAGCGCTCGCATCTGCACCCTTATCCGTCGCAGAAAAGAGAAAATTCTTACGGTCGATCACAAAAGGCTTAACGGTGCGTTCTGCAAGATTATTTATCATTTCCACTTCGGGATGATCTAAAAACAGAAGAAGCTTGTCTTTCTGATTCAGGGCATAGGTGACCGCCGCGCCAAGGTGTGAACCTTTACTCGGTCTGAGCGTTCCGATGAAGTTGTAGAATTCTTCTATGATCGGTCTTACCTCTTTCTGCCGCATCTCCAATATCTTTTCCGGCGAGACGTTTGCTTTTCTTGCTTCACGCTCCAAGGCAAATGCTCTGTCGATGATCCCGACAGCTTTTACCGCTTTGCTGTTTTTATCATTTTCAGGTATGCTGTCCACAAACTTGCGGCGAGCGTGCGACCAGCAGCCTGCGTGCAGATATTCTCCCGAACCATAGGACTGAAACCCATCGGTCTGCACGATACCGTCATAACTGCCGAGAAGTTCCTCTGCGGTCACTTTTGAACGGTTGTCCCGATACGTGTAGATAGCGATCAGAAGCTTTGCTGACGCTCCTGTGCAGACCACCCACATCTGTCCCAGCTTTTTCACAGGCTTTCCCTGTATTTTCAGGACACGCAGCGTAGTTTCATCAGCGTTCAGGACGGGTTCGAGGTAAGCATACTTCCAGAAGTGCTTCACAACAGGTATAAGCCATTCTGAACTTTTGATGATCCAGTTTGCAAGTGATGTGCGGTTCAGGTAGATGCCCTGCATCTTGAAGTGCTGTTCCATACGGTAAAGCGGTTCGCCAAGCAGATATTTCGCCTCAGCGATATATGCGATCAGCTCTGCTTCTGGCAGACCTCTCGGAATGACAGGCGCAGGAGTCAGATCCGGAGCCTTCACAATATTCGCCTTATCTCCGTGCTTATCGCAGTGTTCACATTTGTAGACCTCACGAAAGTATGTGATCTTAAAGATCTTCGCAGGGATAATGCAGAGCCGTGTGGTGATGTATTCTTTTGAAAACGGCACGAGCTTACTGCCGCAGACCGCACATTTTCTCTGATCTTCGGGGAGCGTATGCACGATCTCTTTCGTTTCAAGATCACCACGCAGTTCATTTCTGCCGCGGTGTTTTCCGGTTTTCTTCGATTTTTTTGTGATGGAATCCTCGGTAGGCTCAGCGGCAGAAAGATTTGACAATTCTTCCGCTTCGTTGAACACATTACCATCCAGATCCATTTGTCCGTTGCAGATGAATTTCGATTTCTCGCTTTTCTGTCCGAAGAGCATCTTGTTCCGTTTGAGTATCTGCTCTTCCAGATGCTCGATGTGAAGAGCTTGATTTTCGTTCGATTTTTTCAGCTCATCATTTTCTTTTTCAAGCTCAGAGCACTTCTGCACAGCGGCTTCATATGCTGCTTTCAGTTCTTCGTATGTCATAGCAAAAGCACTCCTTTCCCTGAAATTCCGGACGGTTCATGATACTCTGATTATACCATGATTTGCCCGATCTTTCAAGAAAAAGAGTGCCATTGAAGCATAGAAATATTGTCCACATTACTGTATATTTTCATCGTGGAAAAGTCAGCATATATCCACACCGCCGGCTACTTTTTTGATTGCCTTTGGTTGGTCGATCGACAGTCCCTGCGTGAGCCAGATGAATTGTTCACGGGTAATACTCCTGACCTCCTGTTCATTGCGCGGCCAGGAGAATTTCGCGTCTTCAAGACGTTTGTACAGCAGCAGAAAGCCGTCATCTTCCCATAAAAGCACCTTCATACGATCTCTGCGCCTGCCGCAGAACAGAAACGCGCTGCTTGCGAACAGGTCAAGCTGAAACTGCTGCTGTACAAGTGCCGCAAGTCCGTCAATGGACTTACGCATATCCGTATGTCCGCAGACGATGTAGATATTGTCAGCAGTTAAGTCTTTCAGCATTCTTTCAGACCTCTCAGCAGCGTAAGCAGAAGCTTCTCGGATATATCTGCTGGCATTTCGACCTCGATCCCGTCTTTACGGACGATCATCTTTTGTGGGACAGCCGGTTCAGGTTTCCCAGGTTCAGCGCTGTCCGCAACACATTGTGTCTGCACCGCAGCTGTCGTGCAGGTGACGCTTTGAGAAACACTCAGCGGTACGATCTGCTGCAAAGGCGATCCAGCTCGTTTCAGCAGTTCTTTTCTCACCACATTCAGGCGTGAGTAGTATGTGTGCTGACTGATCCCCTTTTCCTTGCACCACGCTGTTACGGTCATACCGCTGCTCTGGCATTCCTGTATCTGATCTGCCCACTCCCTGTGACGAAGCTCGGTTTTTACTTCTCTGATCGTTGGCATATTCTCAGCTCCTTTCGGGGTAAATCCCTTTGGAACTATTTTATCGCTTTTTTAGTGCCGAATCAACGTTAGGGTGTGGTTGGCGGTTACTTTATTCCTCCATTTATATACCCACGCCCTCTTGCTTATTACAAGAGGGCATAGTATTTGATTTAAGTGTTTGATCTTTTCTTTCTGAACAGCCATATGCCGACTCCTACGAGGACAGCGATAATGACGCCTAATAGGATTCTAAACCAAAGGCAATAGAAAAGTCCTACCTGAATAAAGGATACTTCCTGCACAGTATAAGAATTTCCGGCTTCATCGACCAAAACAAAACTGAGATTGTGCCTTCCCTTATCCAATGTGTATGACAAAGATTTATCCGCTTCAGAGTAAGTGAAATTGGTCATCAGCACTCCGTTGTCATATACTTTACACTCATCGGGATTAAGTGATTCACTGATATCGGTAATAGTATAGGTCTTAGAATTTTTGATAAATGCCTTTCCTTTTTTCAGATCACTTGGCACTTTACATGATGGTGCAAGTGCATCAATCCTTATCCATGCAAGAGATATATTTGAAGTTTCTCCTTTATACGTGTTCTCTGCCCTTAAATAAATGTCCTTGTTCGTTCCTTCAGGATAATTATCTATGAAGAACTGACCTGGTAATGTGTAGCTATAAACACCTACCGCATACATATCTTCGCTGTTATCTGCGTTCAAACCAGTATCATCTGTTTTGCCATTTTGGTCTCGTAATACGATATTGGTTTTGGAATCTGTAGGAGCGAACACTGTGATTTTTAGATCCTTAAAATCATCAGGTCGTTTGCTAATTGGTGTCTTCTCATCTTTCTGCAACGAGTACCAACCTGTAGAATCCTTAACGTTATCCGCTTTTTTACTTTCCGTAATATAAGCAAGTACATCGGAATTCATCATTAAAACCGAGGTGTTTCGACACAGAACACTTTTATTCCCCGCTTTATCAACAGCCGTTAAATCAAACGAGTAAATACCATCTTTCTTGAACTCAGGTAATGCGAACACCGCCTCTTTCATCTTATTTTCGGTACCGGTCTCAACAATTTGCGTAATATCTCCGTTTTTAGAGGTTGAAGGAGCAATTGTTCCGATTTCTTTTCCACTTGTATATTCCGGTGTGTAAACAGTTAGTGCATACTCTATGCGATCAAGGTTTTTATCGTTCATGGCAACAGAGGGAATAAAGCCATCATCAACACCTGTATTATCAGTGAAAATTTCCAAGTTTGTATAAGCCTTATCAGTATCACTTACAGACTTTCCATTCCTCTGCGATATGACTGGATTTGTGAAGTCAATTTCAAATATTACAGATTCTTGTGATGGTGTTGAATTGGATGCCATGTCAAATGGAGTAACACTCACAACATAAATACCATCATATGTATCATATTTACCGTCTTCTTTCTTGTTTGAGAACGGTATGGTAAATGTGTGTTTGTCTTTATCTTTCTCATCAGTACTCCAAGTACCTCTTGAAACAATTTCCATCCCGGTCTTATCATGTGTTTCACCTGGATTTTTTCGCTTAATTTCAACGTGTGCCAATGAAGGATCAAAATTATGTTCAGTGATTGTTATTACAATGTTTTTGTCAATTTGACTAACACCAAAATAGTGCTCCTTATTTGATGTTTTAAACTCATTAAAATTAGTCTTAAGAACCGGAGGCGTCTGGTCTACAACAAAGGAAGTGGTTGAAGCATTCTGACTGTGATTTCCAGCCATATCGGTATAGGAAATATTATAGCTATAAACTCCGTCTTTAGAGATTGTATATTTTCCTATATGTACATTGGCGTTATTTTGATCATTCTCCCACGATGTAACTTCAACTTCATCATCATTCAACGTAAAATGTACATCTTTGGATCTGAAATTTCTTTCATCTATAGTAATTGTAACAACTTGATCTCCATTGTAATAAGCAGCATTTGAAGTTAGAGTTGATGAAATAGCAGGAGCAGTCTTATCTACATTATAGCTCTTTGTAGTTGCAGCTTCGACCTTGTTCTTTGCATTATCCGTCAGATTAACAGAAACAAGATTTTCATTTGTATCACTGGTTACAGTCACCATGAATTGTAAACTCGTAACAAGATTAGAGTCCTTTCCTATAGATTCATTGATGATAATTGCCTCGTCACCTGTGGTTTGAATATCTCCGTTCTCATTTACAGTTATAGTGCCTTGTTTGTTATCGTTTGCGATTGACCATTCTATTTCAGAGATGCCTGAAAAAGAATCCTCAACGGTAATAATAAGGGGAACATCTTGATTATAGAATACAATATTCGTGTCATTTTCCTGGTACACATTTGATGGAGATACTGTGCTTGATTCTTCAATTTTAATAGACGAAACATTTGCGTGAAGTTCCGCATCCTCAACTATAGTACCGTTTGCATATCTCAATCCTGATGTATGTTTATAATTGTCGTTTAAATAATTAGAGGAAGCCACATTATCAACAACAATCGCCCATATTTGCCCCTTGAAACCTTTCTCAATCTTAAATTCGGCATACCCCTCCTGAGAATTCCAGTTTTCTGTGCCACTGGCATATACTGTCATAGAAATTGGCTCTTGACTACCGGCTTCACGGCGATATAATGTGACATAATTTATGCCTGACGAAACATCTTCATCCTTTACATAAACACGCACAATTGTATCTTCCTTGAAGTAGTAGCCGTAAGTTGAATATTCAATATCGCTGCCATTTTCACCTTTAGATTCAAATCGGAATTCAGTTATCTCTGGATTCTTTGTATCGATATGAACAACTTTTTCACGCTTGTTTTTCAAGGACAACTCAGTATTTTCAGAAGCATAATTACCTGCATTATCTTGCGAATCAGAAATAAGGAGATAATGCCCCTCGGAGTCTATGTTATAGTTATATCGGACTTCATCTGTATATTTGGTTTTTGTCTCAGGAGAAGCAAACTTAATTGTTTGGTTCTCAACAACTACTCCGTCTTCAGTATGTGAGTACTGATCATAGACAGCATTATTATTGGAATCCTTCACATTCAAGGAAACATTATTCAAACCTGAGTCTTTGTCGGATGCAACTACTTCATAATTGAACGCAGAAGGATACCATATTTCACCATTAACGATGTGCTGATTATTCTCTGGTAGTATGATTTCAGCACTCGGCTTTACATTTTCCAGCTGCAACAATGTCGAACTAGATTCATTAGTTGAAACCACACCATCTATTATTGTTAGATAATAATTGGATTTATTTCCGAGTGCGTCTTCAATTATAAAATAAGCGGTACCAGAAGCATTTACAGGGAGAGTATCAAACACGAATTCTCTCGTTTGTCCATTTGAAGAAGATGAACTCACTTTATACTCTTCTTCGCCCCACTTAAGCTTTACCTTTTCGTCGGTTTCATCAGAAAAGCCACACCCAGATTCGTTATCTTCAACTTTAACAGAAAGGCTAACGGAATCATTGCCAAAAATTCCGAAAGTGAAGTACTTCAAAATAGAGGGTGTATAAGTATACCGATCTTCAATAACTGTAGGTGCATCTGTATCAACGTAAAACTCAAATGTACCATTGTTTTCATCGGTTATATTTCCAGCGAGATCTGTTGCTTGTACTTTTAATGTATAGCATCCATTTGCCTGATATTTGTCACTATTAATTTCAATAATATGTTCCTTACGATCTATGGGAACATTATACGAAATATCTACCGAACTTGTAGTTATTACAGTCTCACCATCAACTATCTCCTCATTATCAACTTCAATCGGTTCAGTGGTTAAAGTTCCAGAAGACAAATCATTAGGGGGGAACTTCTCGACTATCTTTCCATCGGGACCGATTACTGTGCAGGTATAGTTCTTCAGTCCTTTATCATCTTTTATGGTAATTGCAATCTCTTCCGAAAAAGATGATCCCCCATAATATTTTTTGCCATCCGCATCAACATATTGTGGTGTGGCAGAGAAAGACACAGTAGAATCATCTTGATCTTTGGGATCGTAGAATATATCACAATGATTATCTTTTGAATCGAGAAGATACGCCTCTTCACTTTTCGTATTATTGTGGCTCTTTATCAAAAAGCTGATAGTGTTAACTCCTTGCTTATTAAGGCCATTTAGTTTGCTAACTGGGATGTAACAGTTTTTATATCTATAGTTGGACTTATCAGAGTATACGATTATTCCATTTCTTTCAGCATCTTGCTGGTTTCTAACGCTCAAGCTATGTTGCTTTCCATTAACATTAACAATAATACTATTAAGTGATGCATCATCAACTTCAAGTTTGATATAGTCGTTATCACTTGCATATATTGCATTGGAGTAAGGATTCGTCTTTGAGTTTTCATCTCCAAATATAAGTGAAGGTTTGGCTGTTGCCTTTTCAAGATCTTCTGTTTTATCATAATAGACAACAGAAGCTTTTTTTATAACTGGCTTTGAACTCTTGATGGCATTAATTACAAAGGTTTGTTCGTTTTTCGCTCTATCCCTAACAATAAATGTAATTGTATTATTAGCTAGACGGTCATCATTATTTATGTTAGTAGTAAATACGTACCCACCATTTGATTCATTGAACTCTACATACTGTTCTCCCTCTCCGCCAATATTATATGTAACCGATTCAATTCCAGAGCCGCTCTCATAAAACGGTGCATCAGTCGTAAAGCTACGCTGCGACCACCAGAAATTTCCGGGTTGTGGCCAAAACGGATCAGACATATTGACAGCGAACTCTGTAGGTTTTGTTTTATCGAAATTATAATGAAAAGTCTCCTCTGCCACTTCATGATCAGTGTCATTGTCATAGGCAGCCCAAAAATGAACATAATGATGATTTTCCGGAATAACATCGGCTAACGCCTCAGAGTCCCATTCAGGATTCCACACACTTGCTGATCCATACGCACCCCAGTCATGCTCATCTGTACTTGATGTTTTGTAATAGATTGATACATCCTCTGTCGGAATTGATGTTACAAGCCAGTTTAAACTATTATTCCACTTGTTTTGATCCGTATCAATTCCTGATACACTCAGATACGGCTTAGAAGTATCCTTTATAGCAATAGATGTGTGCTGAATATTGCCCGCCTCATCAATTACATAAAAAACCACTTCGTGATCTATCATTGATGACTCGCCATGAAGAATGAATCCGTACTCGCCGTTATTATCATTAAGTGAAATTCTATTGCCTACAGCTTCGATTTCGGACTTTTCTGTCACCTCGCTGTTATCAAGTACATAGTATATTTCAAGATTAGAAGACAGGTTATCATTTATTGAGGATGAATTTTTTATATCAAAATTCTTGTCATCGATTCTGATTTTTTCTACACTGAAAGCGTCAGGGATTGTTGTATCATACATATAAGGTAAAGCCTGACAATCAACGACTTCATCCTGATCATCTTGTTTTCTAACAGCCCAGAACTTAATATATCCCTCGCCGTCTTCAAACGTCGTACCATCATTCCAAAGTTTGGCATCAGAATCAGAATAAGTTCCCCACATATGATTAGCAAGAGGAGTTTCACTTGTCTTGTAATATAACGTTGCATCCATACTAACATCTACAGTCCACTCATCAAAATTGTTTGTCCAGTTATCAGGGATGACAACATTTAACTCCAAGTCATTTTCTTCAGTTGTGGGTTCAGATACATCCTCGGTTTGCTGCCCAACACTATCTTTGAGATCTACAGTATCTTCAGCAATAGCCACAAAACTCGGGGCATTATAACTGAAAGCAAGTGCAAGTGCTGAGATAAAGGCAAACATTCTTTTTGCGTTTTTCATTGATGTACTCCTTTCTTAACTGCAAATGCGTAATTATTTCCATTTAAGACTGAATGAATATAAACAGAGAATACTAGCAGTGATAGCGTTATGCTCAATACCAATATCTCGTTAGAAAACAAAGTCTTTACAATAATAAAAGCAATTGCCGAAACGATCATTAGAATATCGATAAATCTGCTTTTCTTATTTTTAAAGAAACAAAAGATTCCTGGAAGAAAGTATTTTCTATAATTATGTTTCTCACGGATCTTCCCCAGATAATGCGTTAGTATTAAACCTACAATTAGTCCTATCCAGAATATGAAACCGACCATATATGCTAATGCTTTCTGCAGTTTAGTTCCTTCAAAATTAGAAAAAGGAATCAGAATAAATGATAAAGCCGATATGAGAAATGATATCACACTATACAGCAAAATACCGCAGTATCTGTTTTTACTCATGTTTATCATCACCGTTATCTTCGTGAGAGTTATCGCTTTTTTTTGGCTTTAATAGATCATGCAAAGCTTTATATGAAGTTCCATTAATATATTCTTTTTTGAACAAGCTGTTTCCCTTCCTTCGATAAGGAAAGTACGCAAATGCTCCTAAAACAAATGCGATCAATGCAACGAACAGCGAAAGCATCATGAAAAGGTGCCAAGATTTGTAGTTAATTCCAAGCGTGCTATGAAGGCCCGTTATGACTGCAAATATAATAAAAACACCCAGCATGCAAGTGCAAGCAGCAAATCCGGTGAAAATGCCGTAAACAATGTTACCTATAACAGGTTTTTTCTCGAATCTTCTGTCAAAAGTCATCTTGATTCGTTTTATGAATTCCACATTTGCCACCTCACATTTTTTCAAGACTATTAAGCGTTTCAATAACCTCTGAACGTTTCACGCTTTTTTTCTCAGCTATCTGATTTATGACATAGTCGCCTTTGTTGTTTAAGGTAACGGCTAGCATCTTGATAATGGTACGGTACTCTTTTAAGTTAGCATTTTGTACAATCAAATCATACGCATCTACATAATCATAATCATTTTCTCGATCAACGCAGTAAAGAGCTATTGCCAGCTTGTAACCAATATCGTCTGTAGAAAGGCCTAGCGAATTGACACTCGCCGCAATTGAAGGCAACTCAACTGGATTAGCATGCTCAATAATCTTATCAGCATATTGGATCTTATCATTGTTATCATCAAGCTGATTAAGTAATGTAATCATAAGTGTCGCCTCTGAGGAATTAATCACATTATCATTACATAAGAACACGAACGTTTCATCACAAACTTCAAGTTCCTGTGCTCCAGTTGCCAATTCCATTCGTTCAAGTGCGATTTCAGACAGCTCCCCCTGCTTTGTGGTTTGATATGCAGAATCTCCTTGTTCTATGTGATTATTTATCTCACTGACCAGGTTATTCCAGTTGCTTTTTGCGATTCGAGCACCAATTGCTCGATAAACACCCGATATCAGTAGCAACGAAAGGAAACAACCAATGCAAATTCCAAATGTTATAGAGGAATTTTTTACTTGTTTGTTTTCCCCCTTTTTAACAGTTGGAATAGAGTCTCTTGCATCTTCCAAATCACGAATTATCTCGTCATATCCATGATAGAATGCTGGATCATTCATATACCCATCTAAGCGTTTGCGAGTGCATTTCTTTATAATATTCTGTAAGGCAAGATTATATCTTCCACCTAATGGTCCAGTACATTCAAGAGATAAATCTCGCTCATAATAAGAATCGTGATTCAGCAAATGCGATTCATAAAAGCGTGATTTACGGTTTAAAGTTGAGAATTCTTCGCTGTTAGTTACTAATTCAACAATATTTAGGCATTCCCAGAAGGTTGCCCCAAATGAAAAAATATCGCTTTCAATTGACATTCTTCCAATTTCAAAGCCATTTGTTTTGTCTTCACTTTTATCATTGAGTAGAGTTAATGGGAAACTGTCATCTATTGCAGCCCTAAAAGCTTCCGGGGCTGCATAACCAATCGTTCCATGACAAAATGGATGGTTGATGTCTTCTTTGACTCTGACACCATTATCATTTATGTACTTAAATGGTGCGAGCTTATGATATATATATCGATCACGCTCATCTAAAAATTCTGATCGTCCAAAATCAATTAAAACTAATTCTTCGCTTTGGCTTGTGACCATGATGTTTTCGGGTTTTATATCAAGATGCAGCACTTTCTTTTTGGATGTCATGCTTATAAATTGTAATATACCACACAGACTCAGCATATAATGCAACATTTTATCTTGATATCTGAAAAAAGTTTTTTCATCTTTGTATTTTTTTAGAACTTCTTCCTTTTCAAAGTCCTTAAACTCATGGTATTTAATCCAACGATTATCTTTAAACTTCTCAAGTCCCCAAAACTGCCTGATACAGTATTGTTCCAAAGACCAACCGTCGATATATTCTTCAACAACACAGAAGCAAGGTATCATTGCACCATTTAATTCAATGCTTTTACTTCGGATGTGCTTTGATATTTCTGGCGTTTTCAAATCAAAACTTTCGCCAAGATCTTCTATAACATCATATATCCGAGCCACACTACGACACTCTTGAAGTTCTTCAAATATTCTAAGTTCATTATTCGTAAATCGCTCAAAGCGAGAACGAGAGTAGGGCTTAAACTTCAAAACACAAGAGAATGATAACTCTTCTTCATCTTGACCGTTTACAGAGATTTTTCTGCCTTTAAATACAAAGCTTTCAGTTCCCTGGGCAATAAAGCCATGTGGGAAATCCTTTTCATCTATCTCATAAATGAATTTACTGCCCTTTATCTGGGTACTCACCGAATCACATCTCTTTCTAATCCAAGTTCTCTGGTAAAGCTAAAATTCCAAAAATAGATTGATCTACCTCGGTATCGTTGCATTCAAAAAGAACGATCTCAGTCTTAATGTCATCGTTGATTTCATCAAAAAGTTCAATATTTCCGAGATCGTCTGAACTATTAACCGTTTTGTTCATTAATTTCCACCTTCCTCAGAAGTTGGATTTTCATTGAACGCAGCTAAATCGGCATCAAGCTGCAAATATGCATCTCTTGCACTTTTTACAGCCCCTTCATTTATCGCATCGAGAACTTCTCCAACACTTCCGATTTTTTCAAGAATGTGTTCAACCTCTTTTCGATATTGATTAGCACCAGCACCTTGCCATTTTCCGAGTAATGCTTCGTTAATCCGTTTGAATTCCTTTATAATATTATCAAAGTCCGTTTTGGCTACCTGACTATCCTTTTCAAATTGTACAAGCTTTTCGATATCAGCACATCTGATATGATTACCATCAGCCATTACTATTACCTCCATTTGTCTTGCCTAATAAACTTCATCTTCATGAGCTTGTCAGCTTCTATATCATAAAAATAACCATCCCCAGTTTCACATCGAGCATATTCTTCCCTTAATCCTTTTACATCCATACTGCCGAATACTGTCTTTTGTCCTCGTTCAGCAGCAAATTCTGCGATACTATCGAGTAAGAAAATAGCATTTAATGAATTATTAAAAAAGTTATTGCTTTCTTGATCTGTAATTTTTTGCACATCAGTGAAAATAAAAATCAGATCTTTTTCTTCGGCGATGGCTGCGAGTTTTGGAAGAATGTTGTTTATAAACTGTTTCTCACCATTAGCGCTTAAATAAAGCATTTTACTCTGAAGAATAAATACCGTCGGTTTAATCGGATTTAGTTCTTCGTTGTAAGACGGCATAAGTCCTGCCATCTCCTCACCGTATATATAAGTTGCCACAGGAGATTTAAGTTGATTATTAGAAATTCCATTCCAAGTGAGATCCATGTAATAATCATTAATGAAATGGTAAAACTGCTGAAACGGTGATAAAGTCTTCTTGAAACCAGATGCAGTAGTCGGTTTATCTATAATGTCCATAAAATCAGTTGGGGTTTTTTGATTCATTCCACTATCGTTATTTGGAGGGAGCGGTGAGTTTCTCTTTGTTTCATAAAACTTTATACAGTCCAAACCAAGTGATTCACATCTATTATAGAATTCTTCAAGCTGCTTTCTTCCGTCATCAAAAAATACAAACCTCGAAGATGATTTCTTTTTAAATAAATCCTCAAGAATGACTCTAAGCAAGTTTGTTTTTCCATATCCTTTTTTTCCATAAATGCCGAGTACCCTTGATTCTGAGAAATCGATTGTCACCGGACAAAAGTCAATGTAATCCAAACCAACAGAAACAGGACAAGGAATCCAAGGAACATTTTTTTTCGTTGTTATAGGTTCTTGTTTTAAACGTTGATACTCGTCACGAGTCAAATCGCCATTGAATGTCAGATGCTTCTTTACACACCTGTCAAACTTGCCATTTTCTTCTCTACCACTTTCTTCGTTGTAGTGATACTTACTCTTTAAGCAGAACAAAAAACTACTATCAGGCTCCATCTGATCAGAAATATAGCATTGAACCTCATATGGTGCATTCATTCTAAATGTACCTTCAATATTATCAGGCTTTATGGTTACATTCGCAAAGCCGCGCCCAGGAATCGCTCCGATTTCTGATACTTTTGAATTGAATATCTCGATATATTTATCCGAGGGCATTTCAAATGCGATTTTCTGCCCAAAATTGTTGAGATATGATGATAACCCTTTAGTATCTGATGCAGTAAATACAATTGAAATGCCTTTTGACAAACCATCTCTGCACATTTTGGCGAATTTTTCTTGATATGCTGAATACCTCGGTTCATCTTGGAACGAATTAAGATTATCAATTATAAATGTCGTGTGAACAATCTTTTTTTCACCGAAATATGAAGAAAATCCGGTTCCCTCCAGAATCTCAGTATTCTTCTTGATTCTTTCTTCAAGTATCCTGAAAACACGCTTAACATATTCTTCATTGGAATTATCAAAGTATGCTGCAACGAGAGGCATAGTTTTATAGGATGCAAGAGCTCCACCAAAATCTAATATAAAAATTTCCTCATCATCAGGATTAGTGATAATATGTAGCGTTTGAATCAGTAATTTAAGGAAGTTTGTTTTTCCACTCATTGCTGCACCGAACAGAGCTATATTTTTGTCGAGTAAGTCAACTTTAAAAAGAGGTTGCTTCTGTACAATAGGAATATCGTACTGACCTAACGTACAAATCAAGTTTCTCTTGTCCATTGCTGTATCAACTCCATTCTGTTGCATTTATAAGCTTAGGTTGTTTTATCTTAGTTTTTAATGGGGGAAGGAATATTGTCTCTGGAATTTGTTTTCCTGTATTAACTGCAATAATAGTGTCCACAACAAACTTCAATTGAGTAGCATTAGGATCAACATTTTTTTGTTGTGCCTGCAATACAGTATTATCCTTATCTGAACGATAGAACTTTTCATTAAAAGTTCCGCTGTCAGGCACAAATGTGATATTCACAGGATCTTCAATGCTTGTATTTTGATTAGAACCTGTATAGGCAGATTGAAAGTACTCAAAGCGAGAGCCTGTTCCTACAAGTAAATAGGCTCGTCCGTTCAGCGGCATTTTCGGAGCAGCCGCCACAGGACTATCAATCATTTCCTTGGAAGCTTGCTTCGTGGCAACCTTTAGGCAGATTCTTGCTTTTGAGTTTACTCTTATATCGTCAGTGATAGCACCCTCGATATTCTGTGATACAAGAATGATATGAAATCCAAGCGTTCTGCCAACACGGGCAATCGTTGTTATTTCCGCAATAAAGTCAACGTCATTGCTTTCGCTTGAAAAACGCTTTAATTCAGTAAACTCGTCAACTACAAGTACAAGATGAGAAAGACTTTTGATTTTATCCAGTCCTTTATTAACAAATGTGTCCATCTGTTTAGCGTTAAGTTTACTCATTTTCTCAAGAATCTTCTTGACTGTTTCAGAATAATCAGCATCGTCTATGGCTATTTTTTGCTGTTTGAGCTGAATTGAAATTTCATAGAGTTCTTTCAAAGACTTCGTCCCATCAGCTTCGATCATTCCGGAAATTTCTACCATTATTCGTCTTGCGCGAATATATGCATCCGCTGTATCTATTCCAAATTCCTGAAGAAGTAGTTTTCTCTTTTTAATTTCAGCATTAAGCGTCTCAAGAAATCGTTTCAGCATATATGCGGATGATATTCCTTCACTTTCACCTGCCGTATCGGTAACTACGCCGACACAATGTGGCAAATCTCCTAAACGATCTGAAAAACCTCCACCTTTCATATCAACTAACATTAAGTTTAAATCCATGGGAGAAAACTTCATACATAATCCGATTAGATAGGTGATAATAGTTTCGGATTTTCCGGAACCAGTAGTACCTGCAACAAGCATATGAGGACCGTCTGCTTTCTCATATAAGTCAAGTGACATTGATCCATGTTCATTTGCACCAATCTTAACACGTAAATTTCTGGTGACGTCATATTCTTCTTCACTTGATTCCCAGCACTCAAGTATGCGTTTTGCAAAAGGTGAGGTAGATAATGGATTATCCACACCATTTTCAGGAATGATATCATCACTAGAAATGTCATGCAATTTAAATAAGGTAACCATGCTTGGCACCTGACCGTTCTCTGCAATACGTGTATAATAAATGGCTGCAAGTCTTCGGTATGCAAGCTCATATTGTTCTTTGTATTCTTTAGAAGAGAAAATATAGTCATTCCAGAAATTGGGATACTTATTTGTCTCCGTCATATTAGCTAAGATGTTCTCTCGTGTCATAACGCTATAGCGTGGTACAACGTAGCCATATCCCACTTTTTTAGCGTCTACATTCATGTAAATTACATCTCCACAATAACGAGGAAGCTTATCCTTATCATCGCGGCAAAAAATAAATGTTAAACCGAGTTTATTCTGGTAGTCTTCACCCTCTTTGGGAGCTTCGGGAAGATATTTTGAAAAACCAGTAGACTTGATATTATAATCTTCAAATACTACACACACTATCTGGGTGTTATGTTCAGATTCAACTTCGTTTTCTTCATCGGATTGTATGTCCTTGGCTCTTTGAGTCATTATGTTCAATAATTGACCATAAACAAGACCAGCGCTCTCTTTGTCGAAAACGAACTGAGATGTATTTTCTAGTAATTCGTTGCAGTGAGGAAGAAATTTATATATATCAATCCTTTGTTTTTGCTCCTCTATACTCAATCCCTCTTCAAAGAAAAATACAAATTGAATATCTTCCGGAGAATGATAATAAGCGAGTTCTAATACAATGTGCTTAATAGTATCATGTGCAAAGGAATTGTCAGGAGAAACTATACCCAAGGCACCGGCATTTCTTATATCAAGCATATATGGTGCCTTAATACCGCTCTTACCCCATGTTTTACCATCAATATATCGGAAATATTCTGTGGAAAACCTGTATGGCAAATCAGAAAGCAATACTTTTTCTTCTGAGATCAGCCCTTCCCTTTGAGACTTCTTGAGTTTTGCTTCCTCATCCTTCCGTGTATGTTTCTTTATAAATGCATACCACGGTAATTCACTTTCAGGTGTAAGAATATAGATCCCTGCGATTCTCTTATCAGTTGTTCTCTCGTCTTTGCTATTAGTGCATGTTTCGTACCGTAAATAATAATAAACATCAGAAAAAATCTCATCTTTTTTCTCATATTTAATATCGAAAAGAGGTTTCACATGCTCTGATACACCTAAAGTAATACGCATAAAATCGTTATCATTTTGTGATCTTGAAAAAATAGCAGAATCTAGTGTAGATAACTGTGCGAACAGTTTTAACATATCCGGATACAACGACTGAAGATAGGTGAGGTCAGCTTTTTGCCAAATACCTATCTTTTCGTCAATCAGACGTTTAATATATTTTTCGTAGTTTTCTTTCCATTCGGTTTTCTTCTTAGTGTTCGTTGCTCCTTGTTTAAAATAGTTGTAGGTGGATGTAACCAAAGTCATTACACCAGTAGCAGCCGTCATCATCCACATCATACCACCCATACCACTCGAACTGGCAGATTTAGACATCACAGCTCTAACGCCTATCATTCCTCCAGTCGAAAGTACTGTAGGTATCAAAATGTCGCCTAACGTTCTTTCGTCTTTTTCAGGTATATCACCTGGAGGGAGAATTTCAATATCCGATGAATCGACCGCTTCAAGAGTACGACTACTTATATTGTATTCAAGGGGATTATCATCAGAATCAAGAATATAGCTACTTGGAATTTTATCAAAGAGCAGTTGACTCTCCAATTTCCGCTTCATAGTTATCACTAAAACGCTTGAAGTAACAAAGCCTAATTCAATTAGTGTTACCTTCTCAGACAACAATTCTTTTTCAAAATTGATAACCTTGTATTTGCCTTTTCGAGAATAATCCACAACAAACTGCTTACGGTGTTTTAGATAATCCTTGAAAAGAATAAAGTGCTCTGGAAAATTATTATGAAGTCCATAATACAGACCTTCGATGAAAGCCTTTAGTGTTATATCATCCTTAACAAGGAAAGCGAGACTATCAGTGATTCCAGAGAATTTTTCACTATATTTATTTGAATCATTAGGAAAATTAAACTGAACTGAAATCATGATTTCATTATTTTTCATTTGCTACGCTCCTTGCATAATAGTAATTATTCTTTGAATAACATCTGTGACTGCTTCTTTATCTATCGATTGAGTTGCAGGTATGTTTATCTCTGGCATACCTGTGATCTTGACTGAACCTACAGGCTGAATCGTAGGAAGTTGTGCGATGGCACTATCAGAATTTTCAGGCATACCTGTGACCTTAACTGAACCTACAGGCTGAATCGTAGGAAGCTTTGCGACAGTACAATCCGGCTTTTCAGGCATACCAGTGATCCTAACTGAACCTACAGACTGAATCTGTGGAAGTTTTACGATAGCACTATCAGGCTTTTCAGGCATACCAGCGATCTTAACTGACACCACAGGCTGAATTTGAGGAAGTTTTGCGATAGCACTATCCGGCTTTTTCGGCATACCGGTAACCTTTGCTGAACCCACGGGTTGAATCTGAGGAAGGTTTGCGATAGCATTATCCGGCTTTACCGGTATACCAGTAACCTTTACCGAACCCACTGGCTGAATCTGCGAAAGTTTTGCAACAGCACTACCTGGCTTTTCCGGCATACCAGAAATCTTCACTGGGCCAACAGGCTGAATCCGAGGAAGTTTTATGATAGCACTATCAGGCTTTTTCGGCATGCCGGTAACCTTTACTGAACCTACAGACTGAATCTGTGGAAGTTTTGCGATAGCACTATCCAGCTTTTTCGGCATGCCGGTAACCTTTACTGAACCCACAGGCTGAATATGCGAAAGTTTTGCGATAGCACTACCCGGCTTTTTCGGCATACCTGTAACTTTAACTGAATCTACAGTATGAATCTGAGGTAGATTTGCAATAGCACTACCCGGCTTTTTAGGAATATCTGCAAGACGTATTTTCTCTATGGGCATGACTGTTGGCATTATCCTTACAGCACCACCTCGATGACTTGGCATTCCCTTAAGGTGAATCTTACTAGGCGGAGTAAAACTCGAATAAGAAACAACAACCTTACGCATTTTATCTAACAATTCCTGTGGAAAAGCAACTTTCTTTGGAGCGGCAATATCACGTTGCGGGACATCAATTTGGGGAATTTGGTTAATACCACTGAACTTTGGCTTTCTATACTGATAATCAGCACCTTCGATTCTCTCAAGCTGTCCGACAAAAGCCATTCTCTCTTTATATAGTAGTAATTCTTTGTTATATACTTCTTTTTCAGAATCACTTAGTAAAGCAAGTTCTGCATCGGTTAACTCTCTAAACATTTATTGCCACCTCCTAATAAAAAGTACAGCCTCAGCCATTTAATAGCACCGAGGCTGTACGCAATCCAACCAAGTATTTTTTTTAGTGCGAAGGCACATATATACACTTATATATGTGGGTTAATTGCCACCATTGCCTCCACCATTTCCTCTGATGCTATTCGCAAGCTGAGCATCAACATCATCAAAATTCTGCGCATTCGCCTTGAGAAGTTCTGAAAGGCCCTTCACTGCACCAGGAATATCCTTAGTGACAAGACCTTCAATATTAGTCTCAAAAAATTCAACTAAAGCATCCTTAGCATCGCCTTCCATTGCCTCGATAGCAGCTTTAAAGGCGGCAACAAATGTTGTTGCTGCTTCTTCGTACTGAGTTGAACAATTCAAGAGATTGGTTACGCTCTGATCCATTGATGCTTTTACTACTTTACAACCTGCCATGATAATATCCTCCTCTTGTATTACTTGTCGTTTTCTGTTCCAAGCTGTTCATCAACACCTTCGGTGTCGGGAATAGCGGATTTGATGCTCTTGCAAATCGATTCAAGCATCTCAAGCGCACCCTTGAGACTTGACCCCGTTGCGGGTTCAATATTGTTTGTGTAAAAGTTAACGAAGCCTTTCGATGCAGAACCAGTGAAATCACTTGATGTAAGGGTTTCAACCTCTTTCTTTACAGTACCATAAAGACCATCAGAGCCATTACCGTCAGTATCACCAAATGCAATTGTACGATAATCCTTGATTGCTTTAATAGCTTCATCCATCATTTCGGGAAAGATATTCACTGTTCCTGTTTTGCCCATGCCTGCCATAGTTAATTCCTCCTAAATATCGTTTTATTCATTCGTTAAGTTCCTCGAACTTAACGAATATGTCCTTGTAGTATCCTGTACCTATGATAGTATTCAACGTATCAGAGATATGCTGAATAACTGCACTCATGTCCTCAATCGGCTGCAAAAGAACATTTTTTGCTGTAAACTGAATTTCATCTCCTGCCGAAGTATCCAACGCACTGGTTACATCTTCATACATTTTTTCAAGCTTGGTTTTAAGGTCGGCAGCTTGTTGTTTCAATGATGCCATATCATCAGACGCAGTTTTAAATGCTGTATCATCAAGTACAATGTCATGAAAAAGAAATGCCATATTACTTGCCTCCGTTCTTAGCTTCGTTCAGCTCTTCCATAAGAGGTTTCTGTAATTCTTCCTTGAGATACTTACACTTTTCTTCTGCTTCGTCAAACTGCTCGGTATCGATTAAGCATCTTACTCGAAGTATCATTGCATTGATGTCTGTCGGATCCTTCAGAATATTATTTCTCAGCTTTTTAATAACTGAGCCATACTGATCTTGCCAACCATCCAAGTTAAGATCACGCATTGCTCTCGCTTCCGTGTACCAGCCGAGTTCAACCATTGAGGGCTCCTGACTCTTTTGCAACTCTAAAGCGTAGTACATTATCTTTCGATTGTCTTCAAGTAACGTATATGCTCCAATGTACATACGATTAATTCTGTCTCTATCCTCAGCTGAAATATCAAACGTTTCGTCAGTGAGCTTGTATTCTTCGTTGTCAGCCTTAGATTCCTCGGTCGGAGTGATATATGTACCGCTTTTCCTCATCGCTTCCAGTTGTTCAACACTCAACTGTTCATAGCGATAAAGATTAGCATTCATCTCATTCAAAATCGAGTTTGGATCTAACTGTTGAGGTGTATACTCTCCAAACAGAACGCCGTTGTTATAAGAGAACACAGGCTTTTCCGCTGCAACTAAGCACTCTATGACTTTATCAGCATCTTCAAGCTGAAGATAGAGATCGGCGGCAGTTAAATAGCACTCGACAACATCAGAAATACTCGGTTTCTCTTTTTTCAGGAAATGCTTAATATAAGCTAACGCTTTCTCAAAATGAATCGTGTCGCCATCTTGTTCATGCTTAACAAGTTCGTAATTCACCATATCCCCGCAAAGAGCGAAAGGGAAGGAGGGGAGGTTCATTCGAGCATAACGCAATTCCTTAAACGCATCGTCTATACGTCCAGCCTGTTTGAGCAAAATGTAAGCAGCTTGATAGCCGGAATAGTCAGATGGTGCAAGCAGCTTCATCTGATTAGCAGTCTGCAAGCCATTTGTAATCTCATCAAGAAGCCCATAGATAACCGCCTTGCGTTTCAGTATATCCATGTCTGCCGGAATGATAAGCTCCGACTTTTTCAAATTGATGAGAGCATCATCAAGCTTTCCAAACTCCTGATTTACAATTCCAAGGATATGATACATCTGTCCTGCGGCATCTTCATTCAGCCCAAGCTCATCTGCTTTAGCAAAATTCTGCATGGCTTCAGCAATCTTATTTACGCTTGCCTGTGCATAGCCGAGGCTGAAAAAGCGATTTCCATTGTTCGGATCGCAGTTTACAGCTTTTTGGTAATACTCAATTGCATCCTCATATCTACCAAGTGACATACATACATTAGCTGCACACTGATAAGCATCTGCACAGTTTTCATCAAGCTTAATCGCTTCTTTAGCGAGTTTAAAGGCTTCAGCCATCTGACCATTAATAAAAGCGACCCGAGAATTTGATATAACTTCAGCTAATTGCTCATTGACTTCAATCATAATTTTATCTCCTAAAATTTATCAATGACTTATATTTTTTTCGCATTCATTAAACCATTCTTCGACTAACTCAATTACATCCTTATCATAAACATCGGTTGCATTTTCATAATTGTAATTTGAGTCAAATGACTTAGAGTTAACATTGTATACTAATTTGAATTCGTGTGGACACTTTGCATCATAGGTATCACAAAGCTCAACAATGCTTTCTATATCTTCTATTCCACAATGAAAGAATTCCTTAATTTGAGCATCTGAACACCAATCATTGGTTGTGAACAACTTGCCATCTTTCTCAAAAAATGCGTCAATATACTCTTCGTTATCATTTTGTAATATGTATACATATATAACGTCTGCACTCTTTTCAGAATTCTTAAGTAATTCAAGGCAAAGCGAAATAACATTAGCTTGTGCATCAACAAATGCGTCTTCAAATCCTTTTAACATGGTTAACCTCCTATTTTTTAATGGGGATTAATAAATTTGCCATCTATTTTGTATGAAACATCAAATGCTAACAGTCTCAATTACAAGAGATTTCGGACTCACATTCTTTCTGCCATTCTTTATAAATATCTACTAAGTCAACATCATTCTCCATTGCAATATCATCATAGTTGTATTTCGCATCAAAAGACTTAGTCTTAACATTGTAACTTAATTTAAACTCATATGGGCATTTACCATCGTAAGTATCACATACTTCAACAATATTGTCAACATCTTCCACACCGCAGTCAAAAAAATCATTGATTTGATCGTCATCGAACCAATCGTTTAAAAGGTAGATTTTCTTATCTTTAGCAAAAAATGCGTTAAAAAAAATCTGCGTATCACTTTGATAAATATAAATATATATCATATCAGCTTCTTTCTTGTTATTTTCTAATAACTCTAAAGCTAGCGATATCGTTCTTGCCTGCGCATCTGTAAAAGCATCTTCAAATCCTTGTAACATATCAATTCTCCTTTAAATTATTTCTATTGTTTAAATATTCGTCTAAACAGTTCACCGTCAATTTTGTAGGATACGTTAAAAGAAGAAGGACGAGATGAACCGTTTTTATATGATAACTTAATATCTACATCAGTAACGTTTTGTCCATTTTTTAATGCATTTGACCACTCCCTTTCCATACTGCGATAATTATCTGTATTTTTTACAGCTCTATTTAAATCACTTCTCTGCGAAACCAGGTTATCCAAATCCGGAGAACCACCAAATTGGTCTGCAAACAAATGGCCTGCGTCATCACCAGGTAATTTACCGGCTGTGTTTGAATTATGGTTCAATCTTCCGTCATGGGTTTTGAATTTCAATTCGTCCGCATGAGCAGAACTTATATTACCATTTGCATCGGTTTTGTATGTGTAGCCGTTTTCTCCAGCTTTATACTCTTGATTTGGTTTTAATGTGCCATCTTCATTCATGTGTGGGGGACATGTTTTATTATGTACCCACGCTAAAAGATTACCAACAAAATAAGTATGGAAATCTTCAACTTGAAAATTGTGTACATCAATAAGTGTATCAAGCTCTTCGGTTTTGACATATTCAACGAATAGGTCATCACCATTAACACTTACAAGCTTATCATCTACAAGAAGCCTACCCGCTTCAATAAAACCTCTATCTTGTACATAGAATGGGTGATTGTCTGTAGTAACGATTTCTTCACCGTTGATAACAAGATGAACAAGCCTGTCCACCTTACGGATATATGTTTCAAGAACAGTTTTTTCACTTGTTTCGAGCGTATCAGGATCAGTTGAAATAACCTTATCACCAGGATTTAGCTTTTCAATAGCAAGCAGACCAGCAGTTGTAAGCACCAATGTACCAGCAATAAAACAAGCCATATTGTCCGCTGCAGCACCGGAGAAAGCTGATAATAAGCTTACACCCATCTGGAAATTGTTGTATACATCGCTCTGATGCATTTTGTTGTTCAGTTCTGTGATTGGGTTATTCGGATCTACCATTCCAAGTCCCAAAGAAACCATGTCAAAACCATCCATACTATTGGAAATGGCTCCGCTGATTTTAGAGGTTGTCTGGATTGCGTTTCCTAATTTAGAACCACAGGTTATAAATTTGCCAGCGATTCCGCCTACGCCGCCCAAGGCACCACCCATTATGGCACCATCTAATGCACCTTGGGCAAATCCTTCTAGGAATGACCCTCCGGTTAGCATACTGGTAATTCCGCCGATCAAGCCGCCGGTCAAAGCACCTTTTAAGGCACCGATAAGAATACCAGTGCCTATACCCTGTAAGCCAGGAACGCAAAGGCAGACAACAGCCGCTACGATTTCAATTACAAGCACGATCTCTTTCCAGTGATCTTTACACCACTGACCGACCTTCTTTAAGCCTTCGCAGAACTTTTCCCAGTCAGTCTTCTCGCAGTCAGGTTTAAGATAAGAGTATTGTTTGTAAAAGTCCTTCTTGGAACGAGATATTTCAGAAGAAGCAGAGTTATCACGATTTACCGTTAAGTTAATAAACTCATCGACTTCTCTTTGAGTTGCTTCAAGACCTGCAATCTGCTGCTCTTGTGTCTGAGATGAGGTCGAGATGCTCGTGACAACACTATCGCATACACTGCTGTTGATTCCGAGAACTTTCGATTTTAGGGCAGACAAATCCACGCAGAAGTCTCCGACAGCAGACTTAGCTTGGTTAATATAGTTAGACATATTGTTTATCTTACTTTTATATAGCTCGATCGTCGCCATGTACACACCTCCTATTCCTCACTATTATTACGTTACTATCGCATCCATAATCTTTTTATAGTAAGCCATATTAGCTAAACAACTACGTTTGCTTGCTTCATACTGGTCAATCATAGCCTGTGCTCGGCTTATTTCTGAATCAAGCTCTTGTATACGAGCATTCAATGCCTGTAATTCTTGGTTGAGTGCTTCTATAACTCCGGTAACAGTCGATGCTCCCTTTGATATAGCATCAAACACCGCTGTCAATTGAGAGTTAGCACTTGTCGCTTTTTCACCAAAAGCATTACATAAGTCAAAGGAACTGACAGTGCTTGAACTTACCATTGTCTTAAAGTTCGAGGCAGCATCTTCGACTTTACTGTTTATTTTGGTAAGGTGAGAAAAAAGGTCATCATGAACACCAGTTGTACCACTTATAGCTTCTAAAAGCTCTCTATTCTTTTGAATTTCAGTTTGCTTATTCTCTACTTGAACGCGTTTATTCTGACGTTCAGACTGATACTCGCCTATTTTATTCTGATAAGACACAACATATCCGCAATACTCATAATATTTGCGTTGCTCAATATTATAAAGCTGAGTAGCTTCTTCTGGAGTCATATTTCCACCCCCTTTTTATCTCGAAGTTAATTTATTTAGTAATTTTTCCTTTTTTCTAAAGTCATCAGTTTTTTTATATTTATTATACCACAAATCTTTGAAAATTGCAATAGGTTTGGAAATATTTTTAAAATTTTTTTGTATACCCTCGATTGAAATTGGTACAAAATCATCAATAAGGAAAGGCTAAAAGAATATGGCGATAACTCTTTATCAAAAGACGGTTGTTATATATCAATAGGACAAAACAGTTTCAAATAGGATTGCGTATATGTCTTGTGAAAAAAACGCTTCCGTGATATGCCTTTTTGATATTCAACTAAATACGATAATACGCCCACGAACGAATCGGCAACTATGAAAGTCTCGAAATAAGTCAACAGCGAGTTGTTCCCGTTTTTTCGTCTAAGCGGTTGAAAATCCCTCCGAACTATGCTATAATAATAAGTAAAGCATTTATCCCCACAAAAAGGAGCGTGACCGAAATGCCGACACTCGACTGGATAGGCAAGGATAAAGTCATCAATCACCACATGGACGTGCCGTACCGTGTGCTTGATCCGCAGTATGAATACGGCGATGCCGACGGCAACATGATAATTCACGGTGATAACCTCTCTGCGCTGAAATCTCTTTTGCCGCAGTATGAGGGCAAGATCCGCTGTATCTACATAGATCCGCCCTACAACACGGGCAACGAAGGCTGGGTTTACAACGATAACGTCAATGATCCCCGTATCAGGAAATGGCTCGGTGAGGTAGTCGGCAGCGAGGGCGAGGACTTGTCCCGTCACGATAAATGGCTGTGTATGATGTATCCTCGGTTGAAGCTCCTGCATAAGCTGCTTGCAGAGGACGGGGTTATCTTTATATCCATTGATGATAATGAGCTATTTAATCTGAAAATAATCTGTGATGAGATTTTTGGTGCCAATTGCTTTGTCGCAAGACTAACATGGCAGAACAATTACACTATAAGAAACGACTCAAAAGGCATTCCGTATGATACCGATAACATCTTGGTTTATTCAAAGTTACCCAAATGGAATCCAAACCGTCTTGAACGTACAGCTGAAATGGATGCTCGTTATGTAAATTATGATAACGATATTCTACCATATAAGGTTACACCTATTCATGCACCAAGTGCGAGTACGCATAGAGGAATGGTCTATGCGATACAGCACCCCATTACCGGGGATTTAATGTACCCTCCAAAAGGTCGCTGTTGGAAAGACGGGCAAGATAAATTATTAGCTACACTTTGTGAATGGGCACCTTATGAATTGAAAGTCATAGATGATGCTTCCATTCGTGAGGATATTTGTGGAGGCGAAGTATCGAACGACATTCCAGCTATTATGCTGGCGTGTGACTTAGATACTGCTCGAAAAATAGCGACAGAAAGATATAACACAACGCCATGGCCTAAATATTTCTTTTTATCTAAGGGTAAAGGAAGCATTCAATCTAAAACATATCTTGACCAGAACAAAGGAAAAGTGGTATCCACACTCTGGAAATACGATGAAGTTGGCACAAATGTAGAAGCTACAAATGAACAAAAAATCCTTCTTTCTGGTACCGGAGGTTTTGATACCCCTAAACCTACAAGGCTGATTGAAAGAGTAATTAAAATTGCAACTGACAAGGATTCCATTGTCCTCGACAGCTTTGCAGGCTCCGGCACAACCGCCCACGCTGTCCTCAACATGAACAAGCAGGACGGAGGCAACCGCAAGTTTATTCTGATCGAGATGATGGACTATGCTGATAGCATTACCGCAGAACGTGTAAAGCGTGTAATTGACGGCTACGGTGATGGCAAAAAGGCAGTCGAGGGAACGGGCGGCGGCTTTACGTTTTATGAGCTGGGCGAAATGCTCCTTGACGGTGAGTACCTCAACGAGAATGTTCCGCTTGATAAGATACGCAGCTATGTCTATTTCACCGAAACAAAACAGGCTGTCACCGACAAGGCGGACGAGCCGTATTTCCTCGGCGAATACTTTGACACGGCATACTATTTTTATTATGATAAAAACGAAGTCACGACACTTGACAGGGAGTTCCTGCACACGGTAAAGACAACGGCTCAAAGCTATGTGATCTATGCCGATAGGTGCATTTTGAGTGACGAGGAGCTTGAAAAGTTCCATATCACTTTCAAGAAGATCCCCCGTGACATTACAAGAATGTGAGGTGCAGACTATGGAATTGAACAGCTATCAGCGTGAAGTCATGGGCAATCTGTCCGCATACCTGTCTGCGCTGAACGAAACAGGCGATCTTAACAAGGCTTGGCAGAAATATTGGAGCGATCAGGACGTTGCTGTTGGTCTTGGTACTGGCAGTGTTCCGGGCTACCGCAACAGCATCAAAGGCGTTCCCCATGTTTGTATGAAAGTGCCGACAGGCGGCGGTAAGACCTTTATGGCTTGTGCTGCCGTCCGCCGTATCTTTGACGCATTGCCGCAGGGTAAGCCGAAAATGGTTGTGTGGCTCGTTCCCTCCGATCCGATACTTGTGCAGACTACAACGAACCTTATGAATCCCGATCACCCTTACACACGGCGGTTAAATGCGGACTTTGGCGGCAGAGTGGGCGTGTTCACAAAGGAAATGCTATTGAACGGTCAGAACTTCACTCCCGATACCGTCCATGAACAGCTTACTGTCTGCATTCTGAGCTACGGCTCTCTTCGTATCGACAGCAAGAAGAAAGATGTTCGCAAGGTCTATCAGGAAAACGGCAATCTCAAAAATTTTGCCGACTACTTCAAGGACGAGTCCGAACTGCTTGAAGATACTCCCGATACCGCTTTGATTCAGGCTCTGCGCCACCTCTCGCCTGTTGTAATCGTGGACGAGAGCCATAATGCTGGTTCAGACCTCAGCGTGGCAATGCTGAACAACCTTAATCCGTCGTTCGTTCTTGATCTGACGGCTACCCCTCGCAATAACAGCAACATTATTTCCTACGTTGATGCCAGAAAACTCAAGACGGAGAATATGGTCAAGCTGCCTGTTATCGTGTATAACCGCACTTCCAGAGACAGCGTTATTGATGATGCAATTCATTTGCGTGGTATTCTTGAACAGCAGGCTATTGAGGAAGAAGAACGCACAGGCAAGTATATTCGTCCTATCGTGCTTTTCCAGGCACAGCCGAAGAATAATAACGATAATGACACTTTTGATAAGGTCAAGGAGATACTTCTCGGCAGAGGTATCCCAACAGAACAGATAGCGATAAAGACTTCTAAGGTCAACGATCTCGGTAAAACTAACCTTATGAGTCGTGATTGTCCGATACGGTATATTATAACGGTCAACGCTCTGAAAGAGGGTTGGGACTGTCCGTTTGCGTATATCCTCGCAAGTCTCGCCAATAAGACCTCAAAGGTCGATGTTGAACAGATACTCGGCAGAATACTCCGTCAGCCTTATGCCCGTAAACACGGTGCGAAGCTGCTGAACAGCTCATTTGTGCTGACTTGCTCCAATGCGTTCCACGATACTCTTGACAGCATTGTTGCGGGGCTTAACAACGCAGGCTTCTCACGCAAGGACTACCGTACTGCCGATACTCTCCCCATAATCGAAACGGAGACGACTGTTCCTGAACCTCAGCCGGAGCAGACCACAATGCAGTTTGCTCCCGAACCTAAACCGGAAGCGGAAACAGAAGATGATTTCTCGGATATTCATACACCTGTCGAGCCTGCGCCGTACTCGGAAACAGTAAAAACAGCTCCGCCGTCTGTTGAAGAAATGATCTCGCAGGCTGAGGAAACAGCGGAACAATACGAAGAAGAAACAAAGCAAGAAAGCGTTTGGATAGGTGGTGAGCTTGGTGATATGCTGAAACAATATCGTATTCAGGAGCAGTTCACCGAACAGGTGCAGGAGCTGAAAATACCGCAGTTTTGCATTGAGTCTGTTCCCGATCTTTTCGGCGGCAATACGGCTCTGCTGACAAAAGAAAGCCTGATGAAAGGCTTTTCACTGAGTGAGCAAGACGCTTCTGTTACATTTAGCCTGTCAACCGGCGAAATGTTTGAGATAGATGTCGAGAGCCAAGGCGAAGCTGTTCCGAAGTATAAGAAACTGTCCTCACTTGAAGATGAATATATGCGAAAGCTCCTTGCAAAACTCGCTCCTGAAGAAAAAATCGAACGCTGCACAAAGCAGATTTGTCATGAGATCAACCGTGACAATGCTTTCAGCACTTCGGAGGTCGAAAACTATGTCCGCCGTATTATTGCAAACATGACCGAGGACGAGCTGGCGGCACTTGAAACTTCTTATATCACTTATGCTACCCGTATCAAGGAGAAGATTAAAACTCTGCGTGAAGCCTATATGCAGGAACGTTTCTACGATCTTATCGAGCGTGACCGTGTATTCACCGAGGGTACATATGCTTTTCCTATGGTGATAACTCCGTCCGAATCCACGGATAAAGTACCGAAATCGCTGTATGAAGCCGAATGGGACAAGATGAACGGCTTTGAACGCCGCACACTTGATGTGATAGCTGGCTGTGATGGTGTTCTGTGGTGGCATAGGATCATTGAGAAAAAAGGCTTTCATATCAATGGCTTTATCAATCATTATCCTGATTTTATTGTGATGATGAAATCCGGTAAGATCGTTCTTGTTGAAGCAAAGGGCGATGACCGTGACAACGGTGACAGCAGAACAAAACTGAAACTCGGACAGACCTGGGCAGCACAAGCCGGAAGAAAATTCAAGTATTTTATGACCTTCGATCATAACTCTATCGAAGGAGCGTATAACTTGGAGGATTTTGCAGAAGTGCTTAGGGATTTGTGATTTGTGGAGTGATATATGGCTGATAGAATATGCCCCGAATGCGGCAGGAAAATGAAACAGCAGTTTATCGGATTGAAGCATTGCAAGTGCGGAATGAGCTGGCTGAAAAGTGAGGGATATTTTCAAAGAACACCCGATATGATATTTTGTCTTAATCGTGTTAAGGTCGGGAAGAAAACAAAGCAGATCCCTGTTATAAAATACAGAAATGATGCGGATAATTGATAGAGATAAAAAAGCCCACGCAAATCAGTTGTGATCTGCGTGGGCTTTTATCATTCCAGCAATTCTGCCGTGAGCCTTGCTCCATACTTGATGCCGTACAAGATGGCAGCGTGAAACATGGCATTTGTTACATCATTAACGAGTGAGTCCATTTCTTGCGACTTCTCAGGCGGCAGCTCGTTTTCTATGAAGCTGTGCAGTCTTTCTTCTGCACCGGTGTAATCTTCATCGTCCAACAGAGTGCGGTCAAAGTCCAAGCGTATGTGTTCCACCATATCCCTCAAAATATCCATAGGTTGACCTCCTTGTAATGGCTATATTATAAGTATAAAGCAGTGCAGAATGAAAGTCCAGCCTTTCAGATCATATCTGGATATGCGCCGCAAAAAAGACCTCTGAAAGCAATTTCCCCATAACATAACGCACAAAACAGAACAGGGAGCGTAGCTTCGCTCCCTGATTCGTTATTTCTGTATCTCAATCACAAACTTTCCCTCGGAGTTGACCTTGAGCCGCAAGGTCTTGACGTACCGATTACAGAAGTTCTCCATTTCCTTCTTGGTAGCGGTAACTCTTGTAGCTTCATAAATCTTCTGCGTGAGTTCCAGAGGATTTTCCCCATAGAGGGTGGGGAGATGCTTTTCAAGCTCCGCAAAGAGAACAGCTCGCTTCATGTCCTCGGTGGCAGCGGAGCAGAAATCGTCAATGGCACAATAGTAGATACCGTGCTGTGCGAGGGCGTTTTTGATTGACGTTCCGCACTTCTCATATTCGTACATGACAAGGAAGTGAGCTTTCGGCAGGCTCTCAATGAGTCCCCAAAAGTCGGAATCACTCGACACAATAATAAACGATGTGATCCCGTCACGGTAGAAATCCGTGACAACACTCGCTGTCATTCTTAAATCAACCAGGGACTTTCTGTCGGTCACACGGTCGATCTCGATATGTTCAACGGGTATCTGCGTGAATTTGGAGAGCCAGTCCCAGCCAGCGGTAGTGTTCGGATCGTCATAGAGCGTGATTTTCTCGATCTTGGCAAGTTCATCTTGATTTAAGCCTTTCAGAACACTATACAGCTTAAAGGGATTACTGTTCTCACAATCGACGGCAATTGCTGTTTTCTCAGAGCTGTCAATAAATTCATAAATATTATTTCGGGTTTCATCATCAGCGTCCTTATATTTCGTGAAGTCTGTGAAGCTGTCATTATGCTGACCGTAGATGATCTTCAGAAACTTGCGGTCGGAATAGACGATGCTACCCACGTCGGCAGGCTGCCAGTGAATATACATCTGAAATGGGTAATGCTCGATGTTCGCCATGTACTTGTTGAACTCGTCTTTCATTACGCCGTTCTTGTTATACTTCGGGACGAAGAATAGGTTCCGGATATACTCCCAATTCAGCCAGTCGTAGAACAAATGGGAACACTTATCAATGTTTTCGTTAATGAGTTTTGTGAGATCCTGCATATACTTGTCCGAACGGTAATTCGCTTGGATAATGGTGAATCCCCATTTTTCAAGCTGCTTGATGTTATCGTGGTCATACCATTCGATGTTATACAGATTTTTGAGCTGATACCGCATCAGATCATCGGTCTTTTTGAACTTCTGCATCAGTACGGTTCGCAGCTTACATAAATATCGTATCGTAGTAGCATCACGGTCGGCTCGGAGCTTTTCGATCAGCTCAGAACATTCTCCATAACTCACGGTCAGTGCCGACATTCGGACACCGATCATATAGGCTATCGTGGTAACTACCTCTTTGGTATCAACGGTCAAGGTTTAACCTCCTTTATCGCTTGTATTTTCAATATGTTTATCAATGACAGTCATTATTTCTTCAAGCCGACTTTCACCGATACCCTTAATGCGGCTCAGGTCGGCTCTCAGACTGTCATAATCAATGCTGTGCGTTTCTTTCTCGGCTTTCTCATAGCCCTGATTAAAGACATTTCTCACGAAATTCTCCATTTCAGCACGGTTCATTGATTTGATTCGCTTGTATAATGAACGGTTTACTAATTCTTTGTTTTCGTTATCCATTGCTCTCACCTCTGATCTGCTCTGTACGACTATTATAGCATAATCGGTGGTATATTGCAACGAAAAGGGGCGTGAAAAAAGGGCTTGCGTATTGACCTTTTCGGGGCGGTTTGGTATAATAAGTATAAGTGGGATGTAATACTACTTCCTCGCTTAAATCGGAATTTGGGAGTGAGAGTATGGAAGTTAAAAAAAGAAATATTGTTATTCTTTCTTTATCGCTTGTAATGATATGTACAGTTACGTTTTGTGCGAAATTCGTAAAATACATAGACATAACTGCACTTAAAGTTATTGTGCATATATTTCTCAACTTGTCTAATGGACTGATTGCATTGATTGCAATGAAATTAACAAATATGAAAATCAATATTGCACCAAAAAATAAACGTCAATATTTGATTGGTGCTGCGATAGCACTCGTTCTTAATGTTGTGATTGCCATTGTTCCTGCCTTTTGTGGCTTTTCGCTCATAGGAAATCATATGGATTTTTCGTGGACTGTTCTCACTTATGATTTTTTGTTTTATATGTTAATCATCGGGCCAGTGGAAGAATTTGTGTTTCGAGAATATTTACAAGATGCTTTCATGAATTTCTTTGAGAAGAACAAATGGCTTGCTGTTGTAATTGCATCTTTCTTGTTTGGACTTTGGCATATCATCAACGGAAGTATCATTCAAGTGATATTTACATTTGGCATAGGACTTGTATTTGGTTTTGCAAAATACAAAATTAAAGATTGCGGTTATATGGGTGTTGTTTTTGCACATGGATTATATGACTTCTTAAATACCGTTGTCAGAATGTTTATTGTTTGACAAATTCTGATTTATCTCAGTACCCGAATACACTCAAACACGGATAGACCGTCCTAAACAGACGGCTATCCGTTTCTTATTATTCCGCAAAAATGCCCCTCACTCGTCATTGTCCTGCTCCTCAGTGCTTTCTTCACCCTCGCTTGTTTCAAGGGTGATCGTGTGGGTATAGATCATGTGATCATTCAGACAGTCCAGGGAGCAGTAGCTCTGATTGGTATCTTGATGCTTGTAATAACTCTTGCCTGCGGGAATTTCCTTGTAACAGTTCGCACAAAACATCATTCGTCCCTCCAAAGATAGATCATTGTATCGTACACGGCTCTCTGTGCCTGCATACGTAGCAGATTGCCGATTGAGCCAACCGCATTGAGATTGCCCGATTCAACGGCAATTTGATAGTCACGGCTCGACTGCATAAGCAAGTCGGTCTGACGATTAACTGCGTCCGTGACCTTTGTGTCAAGCTCGTCAAGGTGCTTGTAGATCTCGCCCTTGTCCACGATCTCCTGCAAGAGGTCAGGCCGCTTATCTTCAATGTGATGCAGATAATACCTGATTTGATCGGTGTGGAACACATAACGCTCTGTTTTGCCCGTCTTAGGGCTGCGATGACGAACCGTCTGTGTATCGGTATCGACTTCCCATACGGGAGCATCGTTTACTTTTTGTTTGCTTTGAAAAATCATAAGATCACTTCCGCTTTCTTGTAAAGTAGTAAGCTGCACCGCCAACTCCTGCGAGAGCTGCCACTCCTGCGATGATTGCAAGGGGATTTACCCCAGAACCGTCAGAATCGCCCTCAGAAACGTCTGACGGACTAACAGTGGCATCGTTGTCCTCTGCGGAAGAACCGCCCTCAGAAGCCGTTTCCGTTCCGCCTGTGACCTCTCCGATCACTCTCGGACTATCAGCACCGTTATCGTTGATCTTGTAACCGCCTGCGATTTCGGATTCGTCTTCCTCTAAGGTGCTGAATGGTGGGAATTTGTCAACGGTATCACCATTTTTGTCTGTCATTTGCCACATACCGTTAAGCAGAGAAAAGCTGTAATGGTTGTCCTCGGTGCTGATCGTCCAGCCACCCTCATTATCGTCCTCAAAGTCCCAGCCGTCGATCAGGTCACGGTAGAATCTGCGGTAGCCGTGTGTGACCTCGCCCACATCGGTCCAGTCATATCCGCCTGTGCCGTAGTTATCATCGAGCCACTTGTCAAGCAGATGATGCTTGTACGATGCTTCGGGATAGTCAAGACCATTATCGCCCTTGCCGTTCCAGATGTCTTCCCAAATGGCGGTTTCAAGGCTTTCACGGTCGGGGACTTCGGCAGCGTAGGCGGTAAGCCCTGAGTTGAGTGCAAGTGCGGTGCAGAATACCGCTGTGATAATCTTCTTCATGTTAGTTCTCCTCCATATTTTCAAAATAAAAAGCAAGTGCCTTTTCAATGGTTTCCGTGATCTCCTTCGCCTTGACACCCTCGCTGAAATACTTGGTATAGGTCTCATTGCTGATCTTCACGCTCTTTGGCTTCGGCTTTGCTTCGCCGTCCTCTCCGCTGATGATACTCTCAATAATATGGTGTTCGATATTGCCTTCATCATCGGCAGATGCACGGAGCATTTTCGCTTTCTTCATGTCAATTTTGCAGTCCTCGGCACACTCGGCAACAACTGCCTGTGTATCTTCCGACAGGAATGAAAGCTCCACTCCTGCACGGATTGACAGCTCTCCGCTGTCCACAAGGGCTTTCAGCTCGTCAATCAGCTTGTTGATTCGGATAAGGCGAACAACAGAGCCTTTGCTCACGCCGTACTCCTTGCCGACGCTCTCGCTTGTGTCTAACTTTGAACCCACTGGATTCAAGGTTGTGTCGCCACTGATCTCGGCATTGGGATTTTCAAGAAGTGTCAACTCACGGATAATATCATTACGCTTGCCCGGTGAGAACATCTTACTGTGTCTGCTTGCGACAACAGCCGCTTGTTCAGATATTTTCAGGTCTGAAAATGACCTTTGGATAAGGTTGCTTTCGATGACATACATTTCTGCCTCGTCCTCGGTCAATCCTGCCTTGACGATAGCCGGAACAGTCGGCAGTCCTGCGAGTTTTGAAGCGTTCCAGCGGTTATGACCGATCAGTATCTCATAGCCGTCCTCGATAGGCTGTACGATGATCGGAGACAGCACACCATTCTCCTTGATACTGGCGACCATATCCTCAAGGCGTTCGCCTGAATACAGCTCAAACTTGTGGTTGTGATAGGGGTGAAGCTGATCGCACGGTATCTGCTGAATGGCGGTCTGCGGTGCAGAGAGCATTGCTCCCAGGTCAAACTTCGGTGTATTCATCGTTTCATCTTCCTTTCCATATCCGCAAGCTGTTTTCTCAGCTCACGGTTGTCAATATCAAGCTCCATGATACGCTTTTTCAGCTTCTTGATCGAAACATCGGCACGGACGATCAGATCCGCAAACCGCAGGAGCGTGTATTTATATCTGCGCTGATTGTAGTGAAATTCGTAGCAGAGCTTTCCTGAGAGCCTGTCACGGCTCTCGGAAAGGCTTGCAAGCACTTGTTTGGAAGTGTCTGCTATGATCTTGCTGTGGTCGGTGCTGAAATACTCATTCAGCTCACCATCGCCGTGGGGAGTGAAAAGCCACGGCATTTTGTCGGTGTCAAAGGGCTTCATGACTCGTCCTCCTCGTCATCATCTTCATCGGTGCAGTAGTCAAGTCCGTTCTGAAGCTGAATGTAGATGCCCGAATAGCGGTCATGCTCCGCACCGTCGCTGTTCATCATCGCTTCAAGGAAATAAGCCTGTGCTTCTTCACGGTCGTCCCACACCTTGACTTCGCCGTAGCATTTGGTAGTGACCTTGCGGTTGGGGTTCATTGCGAGTTCGGGGATATTTAACATCTTGAAAGCACCTCCTGAGCCAATTCATCATATTCCTGACCTAACTTGTGACCTGTGAGACAAAGCGGTGTGCCGTTCTCGGAGCTTTTCGCCGCTTCAATGGACTTGCTGATGCTTGTCCTGAACAGCATTTCGCCGTACTTCTCGTTGAGTGTTTCGATCGCCGTTCTGCTGACCTTTGTGCGGTCAACCATAGTCGGCAGCACTCCGATGAGGTTCAGCTTCGGGTTGGTGTTCGCTTTGACAAGCTGTGTAAGTGCTTCGAGGGACTGCAAGCCGTCCATACTGAACTTCTGTGTCTGCACGGGTATCAGCACTCTGTCCGCAGCGGTGAGAGCATTGATAAGGAGCGTTCCGAGGGACGGCAGGCAGTCGATCAGCACGAAGTCATACGCTCCGATCACATCTTCCGTGAGTATCCTGCGGAGAATATGCTCCTTTGAGATCATCGTGACCATGAGCGTTTCCGCATTGGCGAGGTTAATGTCGGCGGGAATGTAGTCCACTCCTGCGGCTTCGCTGTGGCGGATAGCTTTCTGAGCTGTCTCGGCGGTCACGGGAGTTCCTGCGTAGAATGACATGATAAGCTGTGTCATGGTCGGGTTGCCGTCCGGCTCGTATTTCAGGTATTCGGAGAGGTTCGCCTGCGGATCGAAGTCGATGAGAAGCACTCTCTTATCGTGTTTCAGAGCAAGGCAGGCTCCGAGATTGTATGCGGTGGTCGATTTGCCGACTCCGCCTTTCTGATTGCTGATTGCGATGATTGTAGTTTCCATTTTCTTATCCTCCTGTGATTTTTGGCTCAGAACAGCGGATCGTCCTCTGTTCCTGCGTAGGGGTTAGCACTGTCGGTCGGTGTGGTGTTCTCCTGTTTCTTCTTACCGCCTGAGAAGTGTATCTCCTCGACCTTGACTCCGATAGAAGAACGCTTCACGCCGTCCTTTTCGTAGCGGTTGTTGTGGACAGAGCCGACGAGCGTTACCATATCGCCCTTGCCAAACCAATCAACGATCACATCAGCGTTGCGGTTCCAAGCGGTGCAGGGAAAGAAGTCGGTTTCGGGATTTTCCTCGCCCTTACGCTTCGGGCGGTCGCAAGCGATAGTGAACTTGCAGAGGCGGTTCTCGCCCACGGTCTTGATTTCGGGATCGGCAGTCAATCTGCCTGAGACTAAGAATTTGTTTAACATAAGTATTTACCTTCCTTTCGTGGTTTCGGGTTTCTGTGTTCCTGTTGTGCTTTTATTATACTGTGCAATATCCCTATTGTCAAGTATAATTTTGAGAAGTTTTTGAATTTCGGCAATGCGCAGCAAATTATCTGATTTCCCCAGTGCAGCTTCACTATATTTTCGATTATACTTGACATATCCCCACTAATGTGATAGAATAGCTGTAATAACCGATCAAGGGGTGATCTGATGTATAAGCACATTTGCCAGATCTGCGGAATGGAGTTTGAATCGCCGTCCGCCAGAGCGAAATATTGCATCTACTGCCGTGACAAGGCACAGGTCATGCGGAATAAGGCATATAAGGAGAAGAAGCAAGCCGGAGAAGCTGTTGCGATCGGCAGTGAACAGATATGCTCTATCTGCGGAAAGCCTTATAAGGTGACAGCAGGCTCTCAGAAGTATTGTAAGGAATGCCAGCAGAAGCAGGCTCGTTCCAAGAAAATTTCCTCAAACGCACTGTATGCCAAAGCGAATTACAAAACGCTGAAGCTGTATGTGTCCGCCGAGGAGCGTGATGCGATCAAGGCTTATGCGGAATCGCTCGGTATGAGCGTGAATAAGCTGCTGCTCACGGCATTGGAAGAATATCAAAAAGCTCACAAGCAAGAGGGATAATAATGTTTTTAGATACTCTTATGAACATGAAAAAATATGGAAAACTGTTTAGCCTCAGTATTAATGAGAATGAGTATTATGAGTTTACTTCAAGTGAAGATGCAAATAGATGGGGGCACCTTTTATATGATGATTGGGCAAATGAATATGTAAAACTTGAGGGAACAAATGATTTTCATAATACTCCAATCTTTATATATACTGGTACTGCTTATTGTGCAATAAATAAGTACAAACGTGGTATAGAGACCTCAATTCCGCCGTCATATGTGAAAATGGCTGATTTCAGCATTCCTGATGCTATTCACTCTGCACCTCATATTCCAAAGAAAATTGTAGTATATAGAATTATCTCAGGATATATTAATGAATATTTTAAGAACATCGATGGGGTTTTCAGTCCATTACTTGAAAAGGCTTTTTTAAGTTCAAGTATATTATCCGACAAAATAGTCGAAAACATCTCAACTCTTAATGATCCGGAACATCCTATTCTGCTGAAAATATATGTACCAAATAACACAGAAGCTGTATTTGTGAACTCTATTGGTGATTTTCCCGATAGTGCTGAAGCTGAGCTTCTTATTAATCACAATCACTATTTATATCCAATTAAATATCCTTACATCAATAAAGATCACAACTTATTATGTGTTGAATGTTTCTTAAGTAATAAACCCTTATAGTGTATCACTCCAAATCCCCATTCTTTTTACGCTTGCGGTCTTGCTGTTGCTCATTGCGTTCCTGACGGAGAAATTCCTCAATGGTACGCTGTGCGTCGGCAAGATCACGCGCCCGCTTGTCCGCTTCACGAAACTGCTGATCTTTCAATGAACGCTCCCCAATAAGGGCGTTTATTTTTTTGTCCAGGCTCTCCACGGTCGGGATATGACCGGAGGGGTAAAGCTCCAACACCTTAGTGCGGATTTGCCCGTATTCGGTAAGCTCTGCACTGTGTTCCTTGCGGTACTTCTTCGCAGCACTTCCGCTGAGGGCTTTCAGCTCCTCACCGTACACTTTCAGCTTGCGGTATTTTCGCAGGACTTTCAACTTCACCTGTAAGTCCTCGATCTCCGTTTTCATGTCGTTTAGCTCGGAGAGAAGTCCTCGGCTGTGTGCGTATTCCGATATAGCTGCTTGCTTTATCTGATCAGGCTCAACACCATACTCGGCTATCACATTCTTTGCGATACTGGCGAGCTTCATATTGCCACGGTCGATAGCGTCCTGAACAAACCTGTTCGGGGCTTTTACCGTCCGTTCTTTTATCTTCGTCCTCGGCACATAGATCCAACCGCCCTGATACTGTGCGATGCGGTTCTTGATCGTTTCAGTCTCGTAAAACCACCCAAGCGTTTTTGCTCTGGTCATCTTCGCTCTCGGATTGCGTTTCTTCTGCTCCGCAAGCATAAATTTCAGGTCGATCTTGTGGTCGGGATTATACTCGACAAGCACACCGAAATCGGCGCACTTCCGCAGAAAATCATCGAAGTCCTCACTCTCTTTTATGACCTGATCTATCGTGAATTTCAGCTTTGCCTTCCACGATAGTCCCTGACGGTTCATGTCCCACTCCCAATGGCTCTTCCCCTTGCCCATTTCGGGACGCTCGACAACGGAGAGATGGTGCCGCTTGCACACCTCGTCAGCAAGTGTGCGGAGCTTGTTGTATGACCTGTCTTTCTCGGTATATCTGCGGTTCTCCAATGTCTCGAAAGTTAGCCCGTTGATGAGGTTAGTATTATTGAAAATACAATGCAGATGAACATGACCTTTATCAGTATGTACTGCGAGAAAGTATTGGTACTGGTCTTTCAGGTACTTCTCACACATTTCCTTGCCGATCTCCATAGCTCTTTCGGGGGTAACTTCACCGGGCTTGAACGCCATAATGAAGTGCTGCGCAAGGACGGTGCTTCTGCCTGTGCCTGTTGCTGTGACCTCAGCAAATTCTTTGGCAGCCTTGTCAGGATCACGGCTACACATATATGTGCTGATAAGCCTGCCGTTGTCAGTCTTTTCTGCCTTAGCTATGTAGGCTATGGCTTTACCTGTTGTAGCTGTGATCGGAAATATCTTAGTTGTTGCCAAATTCGCTCCACTCCGTCCATGATATTATCCATGTCCTCACGGTAAACCTTGTCGGTACTGTTTACACGAACTGCTATCTGATTCACGTTGTTGGAAATACTGCGAACAAGCCGTAAAAGCTCCTGCATATCTTCGGTGCTGAATTTCACAACAAGTGTATCAAAGAATGCGATACGCATAAACTCACTCTTAGACTTGTATCTGCTTAGTTTGAATTTCTGCTCAAGGAAGTCGTATTCTTCCTGTGTCAACCGTACCTGAACGCTCCGTGTTCGCTTGATTTTCTTCTTCATTTTCTCTCCTTTCTGTTCGGGGTCTTAGGGGCAGCGCCCTCTGACAAGCATCTGCGCTGGCGGTACTCAAATCTCAAATTTGTAGTGCGCCAGTGCCGTGCTTGCTGGTTTTGAAACCGCCCTGATCGGGCGTTTTTCAAATTGAGCCTGCGGCTCTCGGATTTTTCCCACTTTATATGGGAATTGGAGCTGTACGACTGTGCGCACACACCCCCTCACTTTACTACCGTGAAAATTGAAAAAGTGGGAAAGAAAAGCGGAAATATTCACAAAAAATTTACAATTGTGATTGGCGTGAATTTTACTTCCGATATGTTCCTTCTCACCATCAAATTGTGTCATACCTTGACCGATTCTGCCTGCCGTGATATAATAAGGAAAAGGAGCTGAGGTTTATGGCAGCTATGCGGTTCACGATCAGGTCGGAAACTGACCTGATAAAAGCAATAAACAAGTACGGATTTCTGCCGTTCTTCCGAAACAGTATCAAAGGCTTTTCCATAGAGGAGCATATTGCACCGGAACACTGGTATTACTCTGACAGCGGACAGTGGGACGCTTGGGAATGGAAAAGTCCGGTCATTCAGAAAACAGGCTGTGCCTATGGAAAGTTCTTTGAACACAAAGCGGTCTATATCAGCAAGGAGTGGTTTCCCGACTTTGCAAACTATCGCCGTGACGGATATGACTTCGATGCAAGGTACGATGAGGGGCTTGCAAAACATACAGATAAAGTCTTCTATGATCTGCTTGACAATAACGCTCCGATCATATCCAAAGAACTGAAAAAGCTCGGTGATTATCGCAAGGGCGGCAATAAAGGATTTGATACTTCTATCACCAAATTACAGGAGCAATGCTATATTATCACAAGCAACTTCGTCTATATGACCGACAAGAACGGGCAGCCCTACGGGTGGGGTGTGGCAGAGTATTCTACTCCCGAAAAGTATATGGGTGATAAATTTACGGATAAGGTCTATCAGAGGGAACCGGAAGAATCTTACAAGCTTATCCTTGAACACCTGAAAAAGATACTGCCCCAGACAAGTGAGGAGCAGATAAAAAAGATACTGAAATAAAACAAGAGCTGCACCTTGACGATGCAGCTCGATTTCGTTGTGATTGTCTTGACACTAACTGCCCATTGTAGTATAATAGAGCAAGTGTGTAAATGCAGGAGGTTATAGTTATGATGGACTCTATCACAGTCGGTGCTAATATCAGAATGACCGAAGCGGTCACCGGAGATTATCCCGTCGGCTCTACGGCAACAATACTTTACATAGACGAAATGGACAATGTTTTTATAGAATGGTCGGATGGTAAGCTGTCCAAGTTCTCGGATAAACAGGTCATACACGGATTTGAGAAGATCACGCCTAAGTATTCCGCTCCGATACAGGAACATATTGAGCGTATCACACATTACGAAAAGATAATGGACAGGGTTCAGGCACTGGACAGCAACTCACCTGAACACAAGAAGCTACTTGGTGAGCTATCTGCCTATTACATCAGTGATGCTTGGAAGCGTGACTTTGCTGCCGATGAAGCAGGACTTCTCCCAAAAGACCTGAAACGTGGCGTTCTCTCTGAGGATGGTATTTATAATCTGCTCGAAGAATCCTCGACTGACTAAAACATGGTATCAGATAGTGAAGCTCTCAACTATGAGGGCTTTTTCTTTTCAGCAGATTGACCTTTCAAAGCCTTGTTGTTCAGAAAGATTTATGATTCTCTTTCCAAGCTTCTCCGCATACTGCATTGTTTTATATGCTCCGCCGCTTTCGCGCTGAATACAGCACACAATAAGGTCGGAACGGTAAACAAGATACCTGTTCCTGATCAGGATAGCTGCCTTCGGGTGAGCTTCGGACGATTCCTCACATACCTCGACTTCATCATAGTAGTCGAGGTATTCTTTTTCGTTATCCCGATATTCTGCTTTCATGTACGGCAGAACCAGAGTAAAATGCGTGTTGCCGTATCCATATTCACGGACAGCTCTTTTGATAGCAGCAGAAGCAAGAAGATCAAATTCTCCATCACGCCCTATGAGAAATTCGACGTACTCTTTCTGCGTGATAATGTCATGCAGGAACTTATCAAGTCGATTTTCTATTTCTGACGCTCGTTCAATGCTTCTATGTCCGAAAAAACTTACGGTATAAATGTTCAGCATTTCGGTATACCTCGCTTTAAATAATATTATAATTATTATATCAAGGTATCAAAGTGGTGTCAACCTGACTGCATACAAAAGAAGCCTAAAGTGGTATGATAATAGTGAAAGTGAGGTATTGCTATGGCTATTATAAAAACTTCGTTTACGCTTCGCCTGAATCTGATCGACCACGCAAAGATCAAGAAGATCGCTGAATCACAGAATCGCTCCATGACTAATATGATCGAAACTCTTGTGAAAGAAAAAATAAAGGAATATGAAAAGGAGAATGGAGAGATCGAGCTTACTGATGAGGATATTATCGGTGAATGAGTGCTTACCAGCCATTGTGACCGACTTTGATCCCAGTGGGTTCAAAGTTTCCCCATGATGAGAGCTGTTAGTGTGTAACGGCTCTTTTATTATAATTTCTGGTTATATCCGGTCTTCCGGTGTAATAATAATCAGACAAGCATACAGCTTGGCATTTGTTTGTTCCTATACAGTACCATACAGACCTGATCGGTTATTTCGATTTTACGGAGGTGATAGCTGTGTACCGGACAATAACAATAGATGACAGTCTGCAATGATTGCCTTGCGGATTTCTTCTTTGCTGTAACAAATGCTGAGATTGTATGTCACTACATACATCTTAAAGGCGGTCTGAGCAGATCAGACCGTTTTTTCTATGCCGAAATGTGATAGAATGATGAAAAATCGCCTTACAGAATGAAAGTTCTGTGAAATATATTCCGTTTGGAATAATACAAAATCTGGTGCTTTATGGCTTGTATGCTGATAAACTGTATCATTCACCTATAAGGGTACAGCACAGAGAAAGTATCACAGAAATGCGGAAATACGGTGTTTTGAACGATAGCGGCTATTCCGTTCGGAAACGGTTGTTATCTGGCTTTTTCGCGCTGTTTGGGTTATAATTATGAGAGTACGCAGTCCGATATGAGGACTCCGCTCCATATGGTGAACCTAATGCGCAATAGGGTTACTCGATCACTGTATGGACAACTGAATAATGAACAGTCAAATGAACGAGTAATGTTTGATTGTCGGACGGTTTGAAACCGAATGATAGGATTACTGTGTTCATTTGCGCTTCTCCGTCCGACGGAAAGGACGGAGATTTTTATGAAAAGTATTATTCAGATTCCTCGGATTCCGCTGTTCACTGAAATAGAAGAACCTCAAAGCTATGCTATCTACATATTCGGGACGGACAATCGGCTTTTACAGGATGCAGATACCTTTGGTGATGCACTGGCACGTTATCTGAATGAGTATAATATCAGTCAGGATATGTTCGCAAGAATGACGGGTATCAGCCAGTGTACGATCTCCCGTTACCTGAAAAATGAGAGGAAGATACGGCAGCGTTACCTGTGTGCTGTATGTATCGCACTCAGGCTTCACCCGTTCAGACAGAGACACCTTTTCTTCAAAAGCGATAATCTTATCCCAGGAACATACGGCTTCAAGAACCAGGCTGATTATATCCTCTGTGATTATCTGAACGGCTGTGCTTACAATGAGAGCTACACCCTTACGGCATTTAATGACCGTATGAAGAAGCTCGGTGTGAAAACTCTTACAAATCTGACCTCTGACATGGAGGGCAGCAAGTAATGGGTAAGTTTTTCTATACGCACTTTGGAGATGATGTGCCGCGCCATATTGAGGATGAATATAACAAGCTCAGGCGCAAGGAAATGTGGATTGAGGAGAAAGAAGCGGACTTTCGGGCATATTCCGTAGATTATGACGAGCTTGTGACCGTCATAGCCGATCCCTCGACTCTTCCTATAAACGAGATTGCAGCCGAAAAAGAAGCACTATTTCAGTCTCGGCTTGACTTCCTGCCTGTTGCAATGGAAATGCTCAGAGCAGAGTTTCCGGAGGGTTATGCACTGATAAAGGACTATTTTTATAGCACGAACAAGGTGACTTTGATGTATCTTGCAAGCAAATATGGGCTTACAAAGAATATGGTGAGGTATCGTCTCAGGCTTGCAAAGGAGAAACTGAAAGAGTACATCATCTTGCACGAAAACGAATAGACAACTTTGTGCATAATGCCGATTTTCTTCTTTTTCAAGAAAAAAATCCCGAAAATCTTTCCCACTTTTCCGATTTTCACGGTAGTAAAGTGAAGGGGTTTAATGAAGCAGACATTGAACCTCTCGAATTCCTCCTTCTTTTACGAAGGCAAACTATTGAGCTGAGGGAACGGCACAGCTTCTTTGTCCATTTTCAGGCTGAGCCGTTTCCACAGATTCGCTTTTCTTTCATTTTTTTCGATGCTCTATCGAAATACCTTTCACTAAGACAGCAGAGATGCTGTCGGGAGAACCTGTGTCTGAGACTTGGGTTCTGCCAAAAACATCTCTGAATGCGACAGTTCCATTTCTCCTATTTTCATATTGGCAGATTAAACTGCCGCTCCTGTGCCGGGAGCGGATTTCCGTTCCCGACAGCTCAGGAGTACAACGCAAACATAAACACCGACAAGATAGAGAGAGGGTGTTCTATATGAATGAGATCACAATCGCTGTGAAATACGATAATGATAATCCTACCGTCAGCGGACGGGAGCTTCACGCTGCACTTGAAGTGCAGACACCATATAGAATGTGGTTTCCACGAATGTGCGAGTATGGATTCACTGAAAATGTGGATTATTCAGTGACGAACATTTTTGTTCATCACTCAAAAGGTGGTTCTCAGGGGTATATCGACCATCAGCTCACCATTGATATGGCAAAGGAGCTGTGTATGATCCAGCGTACCGAAATCGGCAAGTGCTGCCGTGAATACTTCATAAACCTTGAAAAGCAATGGAACAGTCCCGATGCGGTCATGGCAAGGGCATTGCAGATCGCAGACCAGAAGCTGGAGCTTGCTAAACAGCAGAACGGCAGCCTTATCGAAACAACTGCTGTTCAGGCAAAGCAGATAGAGGTTATGAAACCGAAAGCAGACTATTGCGATATGGTACTGCATTCCGAGGGGCTTATGCCCATAACCACGATAGCAAAAGACTACGGAAAGTCCGCAAAATGGCTGAATAAATGGCTTCATGAACACGGAATACAGTATAAGCAAGGGCAGATATGGCTTCTGTATCAGAAATATGCAGACAGAGGATATATGAAGTCAAAGACACACACTGTTTACGATAAGAACGGCGATCCTACTGCCAAAATCCATTCCTATTGGACACAGCAAGGGCGCATATTCATCTATGACCAATTAAAGAAAGATGGTATCCTGCCGCTTATCGAGCAGGACGATAGCTGAAACGCTGTCGGGAGTATCCGTTCAACGAGTACTGCCTACGGCGTTCCACACACGCCTCCTTGTTTTGAACGACGGCTGATGTGCCGTCGGGAGCTTCTATTCCTCGGAGTAGGAGCTGCCAACAGTACATCAATCTTTGGGCATAAAAATAACCGACAGACGATGTATTACAGCATCTTGAAAACTGAATATGAAACATCAACGCTATTTGTTTTCTATTTCTTCCTCCCTGAGAGGAGTGTTCATCATGGACGAAACTGTTGAAGTTCAGGAGCATCAACAGGCAGAGGACGATGTATATCGAACGATGTTTGCTGAGTATCCCGATATTGTAGGCGTAGACCAGCTATGTGAAATGCTCGACCTGAAATACAAGACGGTATGCAAGTTTGTCAGAGAAGGTAAGATACCTCGGATGCCTGATGGTCGCAAGATCAGAGTGGCAAAGATCGAGGTCATAAATTACGTTCTGCAACGCGCACAAAACAAGCCGTGAAAACCAGGTCAATGCGCCGAAAATAGAGAATTGCGGTTGGTAGGTCTTGCATTATATTACGATTCGCGCTATAATTGAGTTGTCAACAGCAGACTTCTACCGCTTTCAACGCAAGGAGGAAATAATAATGAAAGCAAGTCTGCCTTATAAGTACATCACTTCCGTGAAGAACGGAAAACAGTATGTTGTCTTTGATTTCAAGGATAAAGTGGGAAAGCGTAAGCGCAAGTGGGTGTCAACGGGACTGCCTGAGAAATGCACCAAGAAATCTCTCAACGAAGCTGTCGAGGAGATCGTAGCTGAGTTTGCAGAGCAGTGGAACAATAATCAGGTCGTGCTCAGTATCAACCGCAAGAACGATAGTGACGCCGAAAGTGATGAAAACATCATCGTTAATAAGGAACTTAACAGTTTCTTTTCCGATTGGCTCACTGCGATCAAGGCGAATTCTGCCAGAACCACATTCCAGTGCTACAAGAGAAATGCAGAGCGTTTTGTAAAATACATGGCTGTTCATTATCCTGATGTGACGCTTGCCGACCTGAACCATACACATATCCAGGCTTACCTCAACCATAAAATGGACGAGGGCGTTAAGGGAAGTACAGTCAAGCAGTATTACCTTGCTTTGCATTCGGCTTTTGCCTATGCAGTAAAAATGGAAATGCTGACACAGCACCCTATGGACAAGATGAGCGTACCGAGAGCAGACAGACATGAGGCTGTCTTTTATAATGTAGACGAGCTGAATGAATTGTTTGAGGTATTCAAAGGTCACAAGCTGGAGCTTATCGTGCATATCGCAGCATACTACGGTCTGAGAAGATGTGAAATTCTTGGATTGAAGTGGGATTCAATCGACTTCAAGAAAGGTACTATCACTATCGAACGCAAGGTCGTAAGCGATTATGACGAAAGTGGACAGCCCAAGCTCTTTGTGGAGACAAGACTGAAAACAAACTCTACAAGAAGAACACTTCCGCTGATTCCTCATATCAGAGATATGCTTCTCGAAAAGAAGGATATGGATAAGCATCATAAAAAGCTCTGTGGTAAAGATTATATTACGGAGTTTGAAGGCTTTGTATGCTGTGATCCTTATGGAAAGCTCATCAGTCCAAACACGGTCACTCATGATTTTCATCAGGTGATCAAGAAGAATGGAATGAAGATGCTTAGATTCCATGATCTGAGACATAGCTGTGCGAGTCTTTTGCTTGCAAATGATATTCCAATGAAGGCGATTCAGGAATGGCTCGGTCATGCAACATTTAATATCACGGCAAATCTTTATAGCCATTTGGAGTATCATGCTAAGGTCACTTCGGCTGAAACCATTGCAAGGGTTCTCAGCGGCAAAAAGGAAGATGCTCCCACCAACACAAAGGAGACTGCGCCGGAAGAAGCATCTAAGAAGTCAAACAGCAGAAAAAAGAAGAAAGATACCCCTGCGTACAAGTCACAGACCGCAGCCGTGTAATTATATAATATACTGTGACAAAACCGAGGACGAAATAGAAAGAATCGAAAAAGAGCGATTTTGGTAGAAAAATTGGTAGAAATTTTTGGTAGAAGTCAATTATATGATTTCACGGAAGCTTCGCAAATGCCGTAATACCGAAAGAAAAAGCGTATAAAACGAAAAAGTTCATATAATGCGCTGGACTTTGTCCCGATTTTATGGTATAATGTATACATAAAAACAGATAAGAACAAAAGACAACAGGACAGCAAGATAACAAAGAATAATACGCTCATGCTATACCCTTATGGGGAAGGTGGGGCTGTATTATCCGTCTGGCTGCTGTCAGGCGGATCTTTTTATGCTGTTTTGGAAAAAAATCACAAACGGAGGTATTGCAATGACCACGAAAAAAAGGATATGCACTGTTATAATAGTGCTTGTTATCGTCTGCACAGTGTGTGTGGGAGGCTTTTTCGTATGGAAAAAGACCGGCAAGGGAGGCTCAAAAAGCTCACAGAAGGTATATGTGCAGAAGGTATCGTCACTTAACACTGCGTCGGACTTCAAGCTTTCTAATCGCTCGTTCTTGGGCGTTGTTGAGGCACAGGAGTCTGTGGACGTAAAGTATGACAGCTCAAAGACGGTGGCCGAGATACTTGTTAAGAACGGTGACTCTGTTAAAAAGGGCGACAAGCTTCTTACATATGACGTTGAGGCTATAAATCTTCAGCTTGAGCAGGCTAAGCTCGAGGTGGAGAGGCTCCAGAACGAGATAGCTTCAAATAAGAGCCAGATAGCTGAGCTTGAAAAGGAAAAGAAAAACGCCGATCAGGACGCTGCTGTGTCATACACGACCCAGATCCTTTCTTTGCAGAGCGACAATGCCAAGAACGAATATGACATAAAGACTAAAAACGTTGAGATCAAAAAGCTGGAGGCTTCCACAAAGAACGCATACGTCACCGCTTCTATCGACGGAACTGTAAAGAACGTCAAGACGGTGGACAAGCTTCAGCAGGACGGCGGCGACGTTATAATGCAGATAACAGAAGAGGGCGACTACAGAATAAAGGGCAGATTCAACGAGCAGAACAGCAAAGATATCATGCAGGGAGCTTCTGTTATCGTAAAGTCAAGGCTTGATGATTCCACTTGGAAGGGCGAGATAACTTCTGTTGACACAAGTCCGCAGAAAAATTCTGGTGAAGATATGTATATGTACAGCTACGGTTCAAGCGATGAGATGAGCCAGTCTTCAAACTATGCTTTCTATGTTAAGCCTGAGAGCTTTGACGGGCTTATGCTCGGTCAGCACGTTCTTATCGAGATTGATAACGGTCAGGACACCTCTATAAACAAGACGGGCATATGGCTCTATTCTGACTTTATCTGCAAGGACGGCAAGAAGAACTACATTTGGGCTAAGGACAAGGACGGAAAGATAGAAAAGAGATATGTTGAGATAGGTCAGAAGGACGAGGAGAACGGTGACTGCGAGATAAAGTCAGGTCTTGAAAAGGGCGATTATATCGCATATCCTGACAAGTCTATCGAGGAAGGCATGACAGCCACCACAAATGAGGCTGACGTGTCTGTTCCACCTAATGACCTTGACCCGAACGACAACACGGACAGTGACGCTGATATCGGGGGCGGTGACGAGGACATCGCTTTTGACGGAAGTGATGAGGACGGCATGGCTATAGACGAGGATATGCTTGCAAGCATGACGGACGAGGAGATAGAAGAATACTTCAACAAGCTTTACGGTGAAGAGGAAAATGCAGAAAATGCAGACGGTGAGAATGCCGACGCTGCTGATGCTGACGCAGCTTTCGCTGAATAAGGAGGGCTTGCAATGGTATTTGAACTGAAAAATATCTACAAGGATTATTTGCAGGGCAAGGAAGCTGTGCCTGTGCTGAAAGATATTTCCCTTGATGTTTCAGAGGGGGAATATGTGGCGATAATGGGTCCGTCAGGCTCGGGAAAGTCTACGCTTATGAACATCATAGGCTGTCTTGACAAGCAGACAAAGGGAAGCTTTGTCTTTGACGGCTGTGACATTATGCAGGCAAAGGATAGGAAGCTTTCTGAGATAAGAAACAAGAAGATAGGTTTTGTATTTCAGAACTTTAATCTGCTCCCTAGACAATCAGCACTTGAAAATGTGGAGCTTCCGCTGCTTTATGCGGGGGTAGGCAAAAGAGAAAGACGTCAGAGAGCAAAGGCGGCTCTTGAAAAGGTGGGGCTTGCACAGAGAATGATGTTCAAGCCTACTCAGCTTTCAGGCGGTCAGAAGCAGAGGGTGGCTATTGCAAGGGCGATAGTCAACAATCCAAAGCTTCTTCTTGCAGACGAACCCACAGGCGCTCTTGACACAAAGTCGGGCGATCAGGTAATGGAGCTTTTCAAGGAGCTTAATGACGACGGTGTTACTATCGTTATGATAACACACGAGCCTGACATTGCAAGATGTGCAAAGAGGATAATGTATATCCGTGACGGCGAGCTTCATGGAGAAAAGGCAGGTGAGCAGGAATGAAAAAGGTAATAATAACGCTCCTGTGCATCGCTATCCTCGGCGGAGGCGGATATGCGGGAGCAATGAAATATAAGAAAAATCAGGACAAGAAAACTGTTGTGGCGGTAGTTCCTGTTGACCTTATGGCGGAAAGTGCGGATGCGTATGAGTGGAACAACTCGACGAACATGGACGGGCAGATAGTTTCTCCCAACTCTCAGAAAGTTACTCTTGATAACGAGAAGCTTGTTAAAAAGGTGTTCGTGAAAAAGGGCGACACTGTGAAAAAGGGCGACACTATACTTGAATATGACATGACGGTGGTGGAGCTGGAGCTTTCACAGAAAGAAAATCAGGTAAAGGTCTGCGAGCAGAACATCAAAATGGCTGAAAAGGAGCTTGCTAAATATAAGCTTTTAAAGCCTTCTGAGGACGCACCGCAAGAGCCTGACGATCCAGATCCTGAGCCGGAACCAGAGCCGGAACCAGACCCAGAGCCAACTCCAGATCCTGAGCCAACTCCTGAGCCTGTGGAAACTGTGGACGTTGTAAAGGCTGTTTTCCAGACGAAAAATGCAGGCACAAAGGACGATCCTTACATTATAAACTGCAACAGGAACACAAAGGTATCCAGAGCGTTTCTTGATAGGATAAAGACAACGGGGACTTATGCGGAGCTTTGCGTTTATGATGATAACTCAAACTTTATATACAAGTGGATAGTCAACCGTGAAACAATTGGCAAAAAGGCGCTTGCAGACTGGACAGTTTCGCAGGGGATAACTGAGGATAAGGAAAGCGGTACGCTTTCTCTTGACACTTCTGTGGAGCAGTTCGGCAAGTTCTCTATCGTTTTGCCTGCAGGCTCGGACAGCAGTGATGACAGTGCTGACGATAGCGATGATACTGATGATATCGACAATGGCGGTGATGTGGATATACCTGATAACGGTGATTATGATGATAATGACGCTGGCATAGATGTCACTCCTGCTGACCCGTCACAGACGGGCGGTACAAATTCAGGCTCTGAGGACTATATGCACAGCCGTGCAGAGATAAAGAAAATGATATCAGAAAAAGAGGACGAGATAAAGAGCTTAAAGCTTAACCTTAAGTCTGCAAAGCTTGACTACAATGACGCTTTGAAGAAAAAGACAGACGGCAAGGTAGTGGCTAATATCGACGGAGTCGTTAAAAAGATAGGCACTGTAGGCGACGCTGCCGCAGAGGGTGATAATTCGGACGATGGTGACGACAAAGACGATATGGACATTACAGACAGCAGCATGGACTACAGTGGTGACAGCTCTGATGATGACGTTTTCGCAATAATCGAGGGCGAGGGCGGAGTTTCCGTTACTTTTAGTGTGGGCGAGCTTAATCTTGACAGAGCGGCTGTGGGAAACACTGTTATGGTGAACTCATACAACACTGGAATGAGCATTGGCGCTGAGATAACAAAGATAAGCAGCGAGCCTACGTCATACTCGACAAACAACTGGGGCGACAATCCTAACAGCTCCACCTACACTATAGAAGCTAGGCTCAGCGACAGCACGGATTTCAACGTGGGCGACTGGGTAGGCGTTTCATTTGTGAATGACACCACGACCAGTGACAGCGTTTATCTGCCTATACATTATGTAAGGCAGGAAAACGGAAACTACTATATAATGAAAGCCGACAAGGACGGCAGACTTGTGAAAAGCTACATAAAAACAGGCAAGATAATGTATGGCACTAATATCGAGGTCAAGGGCGGACTTTCTATGAAAGATAAGATATGCTTCCCATACGGCAAGGACGTCAAAGAGGGCGTAAGGACAAAGGAGACCGACAAAGTCCTTTATCCTGAGTATTAAAAGGGGGCGGATAATATGATAGAAAATATCAGACTTTCATTTAAGGGAATACTTTCACATAAGATACGCTCGTTTCTTACTATGCTTGGTATCATTATCGGTATTGCGGCTATCATTGCTATAGTTTCCACTATCAAGGGTACAAATGAGCAGATAAAGAACAATCTTATCGGCGCAGGAAACAACACTGTGAAGATCCAGCTTTCAAATGGCGACACTGTTTGCGACTTTTCTTATGAAGCGCCGCCGTCTAATGTGGCAATGTTCACATCGGACACTAAAAAACGTATCAACGAGCTTAAAGAGGTGGAGTCAAGCACTTTTTACCGCACAAGAAACAATCCTGACAATCTGTTTTATCTTAACAACAAAATGGATTCGTCAACTATATACGGAGTAGACAAGGATTATTTTGACACTGTTGGATACGAGATAGTTGAGGGAAAGGGCTTTGCGGAGAGAAACTTTACCAAATTTGACAAGGTGGCAGTGGTAGACAAGACGCTTGCAGAGGGTCTTTTCCAGGGTGAAAGCCCTGTGGGAAAGGTAATAGATATAAGTGGCGAGCCGTTCACTGTAATAGGCGTGGCTGTGAAAAATTCAAACTTTGAGCCTGTTATAAGCTCCGTGGAGGACTACTACACATACAATCAGACATCAAGCGGACTTGTCTTTATCCCCACAAACGATTGGGGGATAGTTTTCCGCTATGACGAACCAGAAAACTGTATCGTAAAGGCTGTGGACACGGACTCGATGACGAATGCGGGCAAAAAGTCGGCGGATATTCTTAACGAGAACGTTTCGGCTGTAAAGGGCGGAAGCAAGGAAGCCAGCGCTTCTGTGGAATACAAGAGCGAGAGCCTGCTGGAGCAGGCGAAGTCATTGCAGGATCTGAGTTCATCGACCAATAAGATGCTTATATGGATAGCTAGTATCTCACTGCTGGTAGGCGGTATAGGCGTAATGAACATTATGCTCGTGTCGGTAACAGAGAGAACAAGAGAGATAGGACTGAAAAAAGCACTGGGAGCAAGGAAAAAAAGAATACTTGCGCAGTTTTTGACAGAAGCGGCAGTGCTTACGAGCATAGGCGGAATAATCGGCGTGCTGACGGGCATAGGGCTTTCGCAGGTAATAGCGAAGGTAGCGGAAGTGCCTGTGGCGATATCCTCGGCGTCAATAGTAGTGTCGGTGGTATTTTCAATGGTAGTTGGAATAGTATTTGGACTTATTCCGTCCATAAAGGCGGCTAAGCTCAATCCTATCGACGCTTTGAGATATGAATGATAAGTTATAAAAAAAGCGGTGTCGGAGTGTAAAGCTCTGACCCGCTTTTGTTTGCCTACACAGCTTTATGATAAATCAAACCTTAACGCTTCGATGTGGGGACGTCGGGGGCGCCGTCCCCTACATTTGGGTGCAGTGTTTATACAATGTAATAATCAGTAGGATCGTGAAAAAATGAAACGGGCGAACAGTGTTCGCCCCTACAGTTGGTCTGTGCGGAAAACAAAAAAAGCAGGCGAAGATCAATTCTCCGCCTGCCTGCGTTTGTGTAAATCAGAAAAGCGACTTCACCGCTTCACATATCTTCTCTGCTATATATGGATTGTTCATGGTGTAAAGGTGTATGCCGTCTACATCATTGGCGATGAGATCTACTATTTGCGATACCGCATAGGCTATGCCTGCATCTCTCATTGCTATCGGGTCGTTCTCGTATTTGTCCATTATCTTTAGAAACTTCTTCGGCAGGGTCGCATGACAAAGAGTGGTCATTCTAAGTATCTGCTTTTTGTTGGTCACAGGCATTATTCCTGCTTCGATAGGCACGTTTATCCCTGCTATGGCTGTTTTTTCTCTGAAATCGTAAAATGTGCTGTTGTCAAAGAAAAGCTGGGTGATAAGCTGTGAACAGCCTGCGTCTACTTTATCCTTCAGGTGCTTTATATCATCTACTATGCTGTCGCACTCCGGATGACATTCAGGATAGCATGCGCCTATTACGTTCATGTCGCTGTGTTCTTTTATGAAAGATACAAGGTCGGAAGCGTAGTGAAAATCACCTGCCGGCTCAAAATCAGGGTTTCTGTCACCTCTCAAAGCAAGTATGTTCTCGATATTCGCAGACTTCATCTCTTCAAGCTGTTCTAATACTCGCTCCTTTGTCTGATAAAGGCATGGAAGATGTGCCACCGACTCTATCTTGTGGTGATTTTTTATAGCCGAGCATATGTCGATAGTCGCATTGTTCGTGCTTCCGCCTGCTCCGTATGTTACGCTGATAAAATCAGGATTAAGTGGCTGGAGCTGTGATATGGTGCTGTATATGCTCTCAACAGGCGTTGAACTCTTTGGTGGGAACACCTCAAAGGATAATGTTGTCTTTTTCTTGAAAAGCTCGCAGGTCTTCATTTATTTTCCTCTTTTCTGTTATCTATATAAAAATATATTTTTTATTTTTCTGCAAAGTATATTATAACACAAAATTCCTAGTAAATCAATAATTTTTATTTTATGGTCTATCATAGCTTAAAACTATATCGAACGGAGATACAGGCATTATCTTGAAAAATCAGGCTGAAAAAGGTGACAGTCGGTGAAAATTGTGTGTAATGCTTGATTATTGGCGAAAAGTATGCTATACTTTACTCATTGAGCAGATAACAAAAACAGCAGAGAAAGGCGGTTTTTTGTTGAATAACAGAGATCAGTTCAAAAAGATACTTAACTATCTCAGCGCACTTGTTATAATCTGTGCCTTTATGAAGTGTTTCGACACGGTTTGGAACAACTTTTACAACAAGGCGATGCGTGACCCGTTCTGGCATAATGGTAACATTCTTATGGTGGCTATCTATGCGGTGCTCTATATATCCATGGCAAAGACCTTTAACGGCTTCCGTCTTGGGTATGATAAATTCACGGGGCTTTTCGGTTCGCAGGTGCTGGGTGTGCTGGGTGCGAATTTTATAGAATTTATACTCGTTTCTCTTATCGGACGAGGCAGGCTCAACATAGCGCCCATACTTGTTATGACGGTAATTCAGGTGGTCATAGCCTTTGCGTGGAGCTATGTTTTCACTTGGATATATCAGGCGGTATACCCTCCACGGCGAATGATAATCGTTTATGGAAACAAGAACGCTAAGCACCTTGTTTCAAAAATGAGCGTGAGAAATGACAAATACAGGATATGCGCTTCTATAAGCTGTGAGGAGAGTCTTGAGGATATCGAGCGTGAGATATTAAAACACGAGGCTGTTATAATATCGGATATCCCAAATGACCTGAGAAACAAGCTTTTGAAATTTACTTTTGAAAATTCTATCAGGACTTATATAAACCCTAAGCTGTCAGATATTATCGTAAGGGGTGCGGAGGATTTCCACCTTTTCGATACGCCCCTTTTGTTGGCGAGAAATGACGGCTTGCGCTGGGAACAGCGTGCGATAAAGAGGATACTTGACATTGTGCTGTCGGCTGCCGCACTGGTGGTGGCGTCACCGTTTATGCTAGTGACGGCTATTGCAATAAAGGCTTATGATGGCGGTCCTGTGCTTTATTCTCAGAAAAGGCTCACAACGGGGGGCAGGGTGTTCAAGGTATACAAGTTCAGAAGCATGATAGTTGACGCTGAAAAGAAAAGCGGTGCGACCCTTGCAAAGAAAAATGACAGCCGTATCACTCCTATAGGAAAGTTTATAAGAAAAGTAAGGATAGACGAGCTTCCGCAGCTTATAAACATACTAAAGGGCGATATGTCGTTTGTAGGGCCTAGACCTGAGCGGCCTGAGATCGCGCAGAAGTATGAAAAAACAATGCCTGAGTTCAAATACAGGCTGAAAGTCAAGGCTGGACTTACGGGCTATGCGCAGGTAATGGGAAAGTATAACACTACGCCTTATGACAAGCTGAAGCTTGACCTTATGTACATAGAGCATCAGTCGCTTATGCTTGATCTTAGAATATTCTTTATGACGGTAAAGACCTGCTTTATACCAGAAGCCACTGAGGGCGTAAAGGATTCAGCTCCTCTTGAAACTCACCGTGACAGGATAGAGCATGACAACAGCAAGGACGAAAAGAACAGCGAAGAGATAAAGCTGTGATAATATGAAAATGCAGAGGGCGGATCATTTTCGCCCTCTTTTTTTGTATTTTGTGTGTAGGGACGACCTGAGGTCGCCTGTGTTCGGAAATGCAACGTCACACCCAAAGCGAAAAAGTTTGTCTTATTGCAAATTTAGCAGGCGAACAAAGACGGACGAACACTGTTCGCCCCTACATTTATCAACAAGTAACAAAAGAGCAGAACGTGAAAATGCGTTCTGCTCTTTTTGTATATATGACTTATGACCCCTAGACCGCCATGGTGGTCTTGAATTTAAGACTTATTTTGTCTGCGATAAGTGCGATAAATTCGCTGTTTGTGGGCTTGCCCTTGCCTGTGTTTATTGTGTAGCCGAAGAAACTGTTGAGGGTGTCGATATCTCCTCTGTCCCATGCTATCTCAATGGCATGGCGTATGGCTCTTTCCACTCTGGAGGGCGTAGTTGCGAATTTTTTTGCCACTGCAGGATATAATAGCTTTGTAACGCTTTCAAGCATTTCCTTATCGTTCACGGACTGTATGATAGCTTCCCTGAGATAGTGATAGCCCTTGATGTGGGCAGGTACGCCTATCTGATGGATTATGTCTGTGACGATTATCTCAAGGTTTATGCTCTGTTTGTTTTTCGTATAGCTTGAGTCGGAGGATATATCGGTGTCGATATCCAGCATGGACTTTATCCTCTCGCCAAGTATCTTTATGTCGAATGGTTTGAGCATGAAATATGATGCTCCAGCGTTCATGACCTGTGTTTCTATAAATGAGTTCTCATAGGCGCTTGTAATTATAAAAAGCGGTTTCTGATAGGACGAGTTCTGTATCTTTCTGATAAGCTCGATTGCGTCAAGACTCGGCATAACTGCGTCTGCGATAACAACGTCCGGCTGTTCGTTTTTGATAGCGTCATAGATAGTAAGTCCGTCCTTGGGACGTGTTATCACGAAAAAGCCCATTGCTCTCAGTGAGGAAGCACATGCTACCCCGTACTGTGCCGAATCGTCGCCAATAAGAATTTTGATCTTGTTTGTCATTGTCATTTCCTCCGTCGTATAATCTGTCATTTTTGTTTGAGAGCGTTTGTTTTAACTCCCTTTCACAAGATAAATGATAACACATTTATTTGTTAAATGCAATAGTTTTTTAGAAAAATCGTCAACAAATTATCGACTAATTAATGCAAAGTGTACAAATATCAGTGCATGAATATGCCAAAACAAGATAATTAAGCATTGTTCGACTGTAGATGATATTTTTCTCTATGCAAAGCCTTTTCATAAATCGACAGCGATCGGCAAAGGTCGCTAACCTGCGTTTTCTATGGTGCTTTCGGCAAGCTCTGAGGTCTTTGAATACATTTCGTCAGCGAAGATACCGTAGCCTTTGGCGGTGTCTTCGATAAAAACATGGGTCACTGCGCCCACGAGTCTTCCGTCCTGAATGATAGGCGAGCCACTCATGCCCTGCAAAATGCCCCCTGTTTTTTCAAGAAGTGTCTTGTCAGTTATTTTGATAACAAGGTCATGCTCGGCAGAATCTGAGAGATTTATCTGCTCGATAGAAATTTCGTACTCTTTTGGCCCGTCATTGTCAATAGAGGAGAGTATTTTGGCTTTGCCGGGGTGTATCTCCTGACGGAAGCCGAGAGGAAACTCTTTTGCATTTGGGCAAGGGTTTGCATTCAGTGTGCCGAACACGCCGCTTTCACAGTTTTTCAGGATATCACCTGTGGAGGCGGAGTTTGCAAACTCGCCTAAAAGCTGTCCCGGACAGCCTGAGCGTGACTTGTTGAAGCCTGTAAGGTTTATTTCGCCAACTGTGCCTGCGGAGAGGGGGAGGGGTTCTTTTGTGTCTGCGTCGCATACGGGGTGACCAAGACCTCCGAAAGTTCCGTTTTCAGGGTCATAGAATGTGAGAGTGCCTATGCCTGCGGAGGAGTCACGCACCCACATTCCCGCTTTGTAGCTTCCGCTCTCAAGGCGTGGGCAAAGCTTGAAGGTCAGGTCGTTGCTTCCACGCTTTATGCGCACTGAGCAGGCTTCACCGTTTGAGCTTCTTATTATCTTTGCAACGTCTGCGTTGCTTTTGACTTTTTCTCCGTCGATAGATACTATAACATCGCCCTCTCTGATACCGCAATCTTTGGCAGGACTTGAAGAATCCACCTTTTGCAGATCGACTACCATTACGCCCTCTGTGAGAAGCTTTATGCCGAATGGCTGTCCGCAAGGATAAAGCATTGGTCTTTCCATTGTCTTTGATTCAACCTCCTTGACTGGCACTGCCCCAAAAAGCATGAGCATATTTTTTGTGTATCGTGACGCTCCTGACGAACCGCCTGACACCGCCACTGTCACCTTGCTTTCGCAGGGCTTTGAGGATATGGTGAAAAAGGAGTTCACGCTAAGCTCGCTGCCCTTTGAAACAAGGTAGAAATTGGGGAGCGTTGTGGAATAAAATCCTATAAGACCAAACAGCCCCAGCAGTATTATCCCTGTGACGCAGGCTGTTTTTTTGAAAAATGACGACATTTTTTCACGTTCCTTTCTGTTTTTCTTTTCGCTTTTATTGTTGACCTGTCTAGAAATTTAATTCAGTCGTCGGCATAAGTATTATTTGTCTTGGAAAGCCTTTTTCAATTTTATTCTGCCTTCTTAACAGTGCAAAGGAAGAAAATTTCATTTGTATGTGTTGAATTTCGTGGCATACTATGATATAATAAAATATCTGATGAGAAAACTATGATACGATAATATTTTAATACATAAAAGAGGTACATTATGTCAAAAAAAGACAGACTTAAAGCACAGAAAGAAAAGCAGGACAGGCTCAGAAAAGAAGAGGAGCTTGAAGAACAGAGAGAGCGTGAGGAAGCCAGAGAAAGGCAGAGCCGCTCGGCGAAAAAGATGATGAAAAAGGCGAAACGCACAAAACCGAACGGTGAGCCTGTTTATTATCTTATTTTGAAGCTTCTTATGATAGTGCCGTTTGCGTATTCGGGATTTTTCTACGGCGGTGTAACTATCGTGGGCATCATGGGCAAGTATATAGAGCCCGTTCCGCCAAAGTGGGTGCTGTGGGCAATGGCGGCAGGCGTTGTTGTCATGTTTGCAGGAATATTGTTTGCGTTTTTCAAAAAATATATCGTTTCCTTTATACTTAGCCTTGGGGGCATGATATCGTTTCTTAAAGCGGGCGGATATCTTATAAAAAGGATACAGGACAAGCTGAGCAATTCGGCTGTAGATCAGTCTTTGCAGAATATGGATAAGGAATATATGTGGAGATTTTATCCTATAATAGGTGTTGCTGTCATATCAGCGGCTCTGCTCATCTGCACTATAATAAGAAAACTCATTGAGCGAAAAAGACTGCAAAGAGAGAGGGATAACGCTCCTGTTGAGAGCATTATCAACTGATTTTGGCCTGCGTTTTTGTGTAAATGTGAGATTTTGCAATATTCTATTGACTTTATGTCATAAAATGATATAATTGAATGAGAATGTTATCAGAGTTTATTTTAAGGAGTTCATTAAGAAGAAAAAGCGGTGAGAATTTTGAAGAAAGCAGTTACACTTATAGATATAGCCAAAGCCTGTGACACAAGTAATGTCACTGTGTCAAAAGCCCTTGCAGGAAAAAGCGGAGTTAGCGATGCTCTCAGAGAGAAGATAAAGCAGGTCGCTGACGAAATGGGTTATGTGGGCGTGAAAAGCACTCAGAACAGGGGAGGAAATACTATCGGTGTGCTTATCCCATCAAAATTCATCAATCCTAACGGTTCATTTTATTGGGCATTGTATAACGCTCTTGTAACAAGGCTCAAAAAAGAGAATATGTTCTGCATAATGGAAAATTTAGATCAGGAGGACGAGGACAGGCTCATGCTCCCGCATTGTATCGAGGACAAGCAGGTTTCAGCACTTATTTCACTGGGACAGCTTTCAAAGGATTATGCAAAGCTTCTTAATGACAATGTGAAAGATCTTGTACTGCTTGATTATTATGTGCCGTCCTTAGACTTGGACGCTGTTGTGACAAATGGCTACAGCGGAGGCTACAAGCTTACTTCATATCTTATAAAAATGGGTCACAAGAAGATAGGATACATAGGAAGTAAATTTGCCACAACGAGTATTTTTGACAGATATATGGGCTATGTAAAGGCTATGATAGAGCATGGCTATGAGGTCAACGAAAAGTGGCGTATCGACGATCGTTACAAGCGTGATTTTATCACTATGACTTTCCCTGAGGACGATATGCCAACGGCTTTCGTATGCAACTGCGACGAGGTGGCTTACCGTGCAATAAGACAGCTCCGTGGCATGGGATATAACGTGCCTGAGGATATTTCCATTGTGGGATATGATAACTATTTGATCTCCGAAGTTTCAGACCCGACTATCACGACTATAAACGTTGACGCAGATTATATGGCAGACCTTGCGGTAATGACACTTATGGATAGAATGGAAGAACCTGACGGCAAGCCAAGGATAATAACTATCGAGGGCGACCTCGTTATAAAGGACTCTGTGAAGAGAATATAGGTGTTTTATTAGCGAATATAACAAAAGGATCAGCATGGCGGTTGCTGATCTTTTTTTATTTTGCTATTGACAAATGAGTAATTTTAAGTTATAATATACCTGTACTTATTAAGTGCACCTTTCTAATCTATGATTTTCTATTGTTTGCGACATGACCCCGTTGGTTGTGTCGGTTGTCTGATCTTGGCGACAGTCTTTGTTAAGACTGTCGCCACTTTTTTGTGCATATTGCTAAAATTCAGGTCTTAAAGTTTATGTTTGTTTACAAAATTGAGATTAAAAAGATATTAATTTCTAAAAAGATATTGACTTAATTTTATTTAGGCTGTATACTTAATATTGTCGTTAAAGACAAATTAATTTACTTAATTAAATTAAGCTAATTCGGAGGTTATCAAGTATGAAAGCAAAGAAGATATGTGCCGGTGCAATGGCACTGGTTTTGTCAATGGGAACAATGAGTGCGTTCACAGGCTGCGGAAGCTCTACAGATTCAAGCAGCAAGGCTGTTACACCTGAAGTATCGCAGGCTGATATCAAAGACTCATTCGACGCAAAGGGTGCAAAACTGGAAGTTCTTACGAACAGAACTGACAGAAAAGAGGACGGCAAGCTCGACGCTCTCACAGACAAGTTTGAGGAAGCTTACAACTGCACAGTTGAATACACTGCATACAAGGACTACGATACAGATGTAGCAACAAGAATGGGTACAGATGATTACGGCGATGTTCTTTGTATCCCTTCAAGCCTTAAGCTTGAGGAACTTCCTACATATTTCGTATCTCTCGGAACTTATGACGAGTTCAAGGACACATATCGCTGGTCAGACAAGAAGATGACGGCTGACGGCAATGTTTACGGACTTGCAGTAGGCGGAACAGCTACAGGTGTTCTTTACAACAAGAAGATATGGGAGCAGGCTGGTATAACAGAAACTCCTAAGACTCCTGACGAGTTCCTTGCAGATCTTCAGCTCATCAAGGATAACACAGACGCTATCCCTTACTACACAAACTTCAAGGACGCAAGCTGGACTATTACTCAGTGGCAGAACCTTGTTCTTTCAGCAGCAGGCGGTGCTGAAGCTGAAAACAAGCTTCTTCAGGATAAGAGCGACCTCTTTGTAGAGGGCAACGGCTATTATGAAGTATACAAGCTGATGTATGATCTGTTCTCAAAGCCTGACCTTCTTGAAGAAGACCACGCTAACACAGAGTGGGAGTCATCAAAGGTATGGTTCGGTGAGGGCAAGATAGCTACAATGGTAATGGGTTCATGGGCAGTTTCACAGTTCATGGAAAAGGCTGAGAACCCTGACGATATCGGTTATATGCCTGTTCCTGTCACAGCGGCTGACGGAAAGGTATACGCAGAGGAAGGTCCTGACTATACTCTCGGCGTAAGTGCAAACTCCAAGAATCAGGATCTTGCAAAGGCATATGTTGAGTGGTTCATCTCTGATTCAGGTTTCTCTGAGCAGGAGGGTATGATCTCAACAGTTCAGAACAAGGAGCTTCCAAGCATGCTGTCTGGCTTCAAGGACGCTGTATTCTTTGAAAAGGCTGTTGCTCCGGATGACCTCGTTGGTAAGTTCGACGAGATCGACAAGGAGTCAGGCGTTGGCGTATGGCAGGGCGACGAGGACAACTTCAAGATCAAGCTTGCTGAGGCAGCATTCGCAGGCAAGGGCGACGACGGTTTCAACGAGATCATCGCTGATGTAAACAAGAAGTGGGCTGCTGCAAGAGATAAAGTTCTCGGCTAAGACTTAAGATAAATCCCTTATCAGGTACAGGCATTGTTCCTGTGCCTGATAATTGTGTTCAGGAGGACCTCAAATGCAAAACGGCAATAGAAAAGGCATTGCACAGTGGTCAAAGACTTATGCGGGTAAAAAGTTCTATACTTCTATACTGTTTCTTGCACTGCCGATAATCCTGCTTGTAACGTTTACCTTTATCCCTGCTCTGGATATGGTCATATTCAGTTTTCAGAACAGAGATCCATACGGCACTAACCCTACATATGCAGGCTTTTCAAATTATGTAACGATATTCACCGACAAGGACTATCTTGAAACTTTCAAGAACAGCCTTTATTATCTTGTTGGTTCATTCATTCAGCAGGCACTGGCTTTGCTGCTGGCGTCTATCCTCTGCTCAAAGATAAGAGCAAAGGGACTTTTCAAGGGAATACTTTTCTTCCCTTATCTTATGAACGGCGTTGCGGTATCTATCATATTCCAAAGATTTTTCCTCAAAGGTCAAAAGGGTCTTACCCCTGACGGAACGCTCAACACTATCCTTACCACACTGGGCCTTGACCCGATACTGTGGTTCGATGTTGACAGGCCGTTTCTTGCAAACTGCTGCTTGGTGTTCATTTCCATATGGAAATACATAGGCTTTGATATCATCATGTATATCGGTGCTATCCAGTCTATCAGCCCTGACCTTTACGAGGCGGCTGACCTTGACGGTGCGAACCCATGGCAGAATTTCAGATATATCGTATTCCCGAGCATAAAGCCTATCATCTCATTGCAGCTTATCCTTGCTGTAAAGGGTGCTATCTCAGTATTCGAGATACCGTATATCACAACAAAGGGCATGATGGGCACTACCACATTCGTTATCAAGACTATCAACACAGCGTTCTCGCTGAAAAAGGTGGGTCTTGCTTCGGCAATGGGTATCGTGCTGCTTATCATAACGATAATCGTAACGTTTATACAAAAATACTTCTTCCGTGAGGACGACAAGACCCCTAAGGAGAACAAAAGGAGCAGAAAGGGGGCTGTGAAATAATGGCACAGAATGAAAACAAAGATTCAAAGCCGCTTTATATCGGCTCAAGGGTACTGAACATTTTCAAGTATGCTTTTCTTATACTCTGTTGTCTTATAGTAATAGTACCGATACTTGTTGTGCTCATAGGCTCGCTGAAAACCTACAAAGAGCTTTCAAACACCACGGTGTTCACTCTTCCTGAAGTGCCTCAGTGGGAGAACTTCAAGACAGCGTTTTTTACACAGAACATTCTTCTTGCATTCAAAAACACGGCTATAATCATTGTTGTATCCTGCGTTGGTTCGATAATAACAGGTACGATGACGGCTTATGTCGTTCAGCGCTTCAACACCTATTTTTCAAGAACAGTAAAGACAGCGTTCCTTATTGCAACGCTTCTGCCTAATATCACAATGCAGGTAACGGTATTCCAGATAGTTTACAAGCTTGGTCTTTACAGATCTATGCTTGCACCTATCATTTTGAATATCGGTACAGATATTATTTCTATCTATATTTTCATTCAGTTTTTGGGACAGATATCATATTCTCTGGACGAAAGTGCTATTATGGACGGTGCTTCTTATCCAAGGGTATACTTCAGCATAATTCTCCCTAACCTAAAGCCTGCAATAGCAACAGTGCTTATCATCAAGTTCGTTGGTATCTATAACGATTTCTACACTCCAAAGCTTTATATGCCTGATGATGACCACGTTGTTATCTCAACTGTGCTTTACAATCTTATGAATGCCACTTCTGTACAGTGGGAGGTAGTTTTTGCGGGAATCGTAATTTGTATCATTCCGACTCTTATTATATTCCTCTTACTGCAAAAGTACATCTACAGCGGACTTGTTTCGGGAGCTGTAAAAGAATAAGCTTTATTTCCATTTTAATTTCCTTACCATAGCGGGCGGTATGACCTTTTAGGAGGTCGATACCGCTTTTGCTTTATAGGCAAACAAAAAAGCGATGAGCCTTTTGCAAGGTCATCGCTTTTTTATATAGAGAGTATTGTTATCTTGACTTAGTTGAATTATTCTGCAAGAAGCTTTTCTGCACTTGCAAGCTTAACTGCTGTAGCAAACACGTCGGCTGCAACTTTAAGCTCGCTCTCAGGCGGGAATGTAGGAGCAATTCTGATGTTTGAATCGTCAGGGTCCTTTCCGTAAGGGTATGTTGCACCTGCACCTGTGAGGACTACGCCTGCCTCTTTGCAAAGCTGACAAATTCTCTTTGCACAGCCGTTAAGAGCGTTGAAGCTTATAAAGTAACCACCGTTTGGCTTCTCCCAGCTTCCGATTCCCAGAGGTGCTATCTCCTTTTCGAGAGTGTCAAGAACTATCTTGAACTTAGGCTCGATTATAGCTCTGTGCTTCTTCATATGCTCCATAAGGTTTTCATATGTGCCGAAGAACTTAACGTGGCGGAGCTGATTTATCTTGTCATAACCGATAGTCTGAACTGTCATCATGGATTTGAGGTACTTGATGTTCTTTTCAGATGACGCTATCATTGCAACGCCTGCACCAGGGAATGTTACCTTTGATGTAGAGGCGAGCATATAAACTCTGTCAGGGTTGCCTGCCTTTTCACATTCGTCAAGAATGTTGAGAAGTGTGTCAGGTGTATCAGAAAGGTGGTGGATACAATATGCGTTATCCCAGAATATCTTGAAGTCCTTAGCCTTTGTTGTCATGGCTGCAAGACGCTTTACTACTTCGTCAGAGTATGTTGTGCCTGTAGGGTTAGCATACATTGGAACACACCATATACCCTTTATAGTATCGTCCTCAGCAACGAGCTTTTCTACCATATCCATGTCAGGACCGTTTTTGTCCATTGGAATGTTTACAAGCTCAAAGCCCATTTTTTCTGTTATAAGAAAATGTCTGTCATATCCCGGAACAGGGCAGAGCCACTTGACTTTTGTATCCTTCCAAGGCTTCTCACCGTCGCCTGTGCCAAAAAGCATGAACTTTGCGATAGTGTCATACATGATGTTAAGGCTTGAGTTTCCGCAAATGATAAGCTCATCAGGTGTTACGCCAAGCATTGGTGCGAAAAGTGCCTTAGCCTCAGGCAGACCGTCAAGACCGCCGTAGTTTCTGCAATCTGTGCCGTCCTCAGCGAAACAATCCTCGCTGCTCTTTACTGCTGTGAGCAGACCCTCTGTCAGGTCGAGCTGTTCGGCAGACGGCTTTCCTCTTGCCATGTTCAGCGACAATCCCTGAGCCTTGAAATCGTCATATTTTTTCTGGACTTCTGCTTTGAATGATGCCAGTTCCTCTGCAGACATTTCTGTTAGTTTCATATCAATGTCCTCCACTTGTAAATTATAAATTATAGTACACTATTATACAGAACAATTCGGCAAATCCCGACTTTCGCCGCACTCTGCCGAACGTATCCGATATCCTTACTTATATTGTATACCCTTTTCAATGTTTTTGCAAGTGCTTTTTTCTATTCTTGCAAAAAATCAGAAACTTGCACGAATATGCTTATGCTAATATGACCATTATGGGCAACTTTTATAATATACATTCAAAATACTGCCTGATATTTCATTTTTATCATGGATTGGGCGGAGAACGGACGTGCAGGCGGATAAAGTCGCATATTTTTAGTGCGATGCAAAAATATGAAACCAAGCAAACTGTTAATAAAATGTTAAATTTAAGAAGAATACGTTTACATATAAATTTTAAACGTTTTCAGCAAAAATAGGGGCTTGAAATTTTTCTGAAAGTGTGTTTTAATAATAACAGCGGCATTTTACCGATAAGGTAAGCCGAATGATATCGCCTTGAATAAGCGGGAAAAGTTTCGCATTTCTATTCGGGGGAAGAATAAAAACAAGGGCATGACCTGACGGTCAGCCTCAGTATTTTTTATATTATGAAAGGTGGATTTTAACATGAGCGTTAAAGTAATCAACGGACAGGCTATCCCAAATATGCCTTGGCAGGATAAGCCGGCTGACTGCAATGAAGTGATCTGGAGAGATAACAGAAACCCTATCATTCCTAGAAATCTTCTTCCTACATCAAACTCTATCTTCAACAGTGCGGTAGTTCCTTTCGAGGGCAAGTTCGCAGGCGTATTCCGTGTTGACGATAAGGAAAGAAACATGGCTCTCCATGCTGGTTTCTCTGAGGACGGTATTCACTGGAACATCAACCCTACAAGGATCATGTTCGAGCAGGCTGAAAAGTCTACAGAAGAAGTAAATCAGTGGGGCTACGGCTATGACCCAAGAGTATGCTTCATCGAGGACAGATATTGGGTAACATGGTGTAATGCATACGGCTGGAAGCCAACTATCGGCGTAGGCTATACATATGATTTCAAGACATTCTATCAGTGCGAGAACGCATTCCTCCCATTCAACAGAAACGGCGTACTCTTCCCAAGAAAGATCGACGGCAAGTATGTAATGTTCTCAAGACCTTCTGACTCAGGTCACACACCATTCGGTGATATGTACATTTCACAGTCACCTGACATGAAGTACTGGGGCGAGCACAGACACGTTATGGGGCCTCTCAAGGGCTGGGAGTCCAAGAAGATCGGTGCAGGTCCTATTCCAATAGAGACAGACGAGGGCTGGCTCTGCTTCTATCACGGTGTTCTTGAGTCTTGCAACGGCTTTGTATACAGCTTCTCAGCTTGCATCCTTGACAAGGAGCAGCCATGGAAGGTTAAGTACAGATGCGGCGAGTATCTCATCAACCCAAGAGAGATCTATGAGTGCGTAGGCGATGTTCAGAACGTAACATTCCCATGCGCAACACTTTGCGACGCTGAGACAGGCAGAATTGCTATTTACTACGGCTGTGCTGACACTTGCGTAGGTCTTGCTTACACAACTGTTGACGCTGTTGTTGACTATGTAAAGAGCCATTCTTCTATCTAATTTCGATCTGATAGACTAATAGAATAGTTTACAAAAGAGCAGAACCTCGGTTTTGCTCTTTTTTGTTGGTGTATAAAAAATCAACGGGCGACCTCAGGTCGCCCCTACATATAAACAGCGTATTTACGCAAATCGTAGGGGCGAACAGCGTTCGCCCGTTTTTATGATGTGATTTTACAGTATCTAATTTATTTAATGCCCTATATTTTTTCAGGTGCGTCCTTTTCGTATTCGGCGAATTGCTTTTCCATATCAGCTTCGCTTTCGCCGACTGAGCGCAGTATCTCTTTGAGAAATACTCTGTCCTCAGGTTCTCTTGAAAGCTTTGCACTGTGCTTTTCGTAGAAGTATCTCATTTTAAGCACGCTGATAGGGGAAAGCTCCTGCTTTTCTGCGGCTTCGTATGCAGAGTTCACGTCTGTGATGAAAAAGCCCATGCTGTATTCAGGAGCCTCCTCGCATATAGCTTTAAGCATATCTGCTATAAGATCTTCACGGACGTACACCACTCTGCCTGCAGAGTGGAGCATTCGCATTGTGCTGTTGTAGTCTGATACCCTGAGTGTTTTAAGCTCATCACGGCTCAGACCCAGCCATGAAAGGGCAACGGCTGCTGCAGCCTCAGTATTGGTTTCATGCAAAGCTTTAACCTCATCCTCTATCTGAGAAAAGGAATAGATATATTTTTGTTTCATATTTATTGCCACCTTATGCCTTTATCTTCCTGTATTCAGCAGGCGAAATGTTCTCGTGCTTTTTGAATACAACATAAAAATACGAGCTGTCGCTGAAGCCTGTTTCCGAAGCTATCTCCGCAACTGTCTTTGAGGAGTAGGTAAGAAGCTCCTTTGCGTGGCTTATGCGCACTGTGTTTAAATATTCCATTGGTCTTATGCTGAAATTTTTCTTGAAAAGTCTGCAAAGGTGCTGTTCTGATACCCCAGCCACAGCCGCCATATCTGCGAGCTTTATAGGCTTTGAATAATTCTCCTCGGTGTATTTCATGACCTTTGCGACGGCTTCAGAATTTACACGGCTCTTGTATGGGAACTTATCGTCTGAAAGCTTGCGGTATTCAAGAAGCATATCGTAAAGCTGTGCGGAGGCATAATAGTTGCCGTATGCCTTGTCGCTTTTTATGGTGTAATATGCGCTGTCAAAAAGTTTGTGCATACGCTCTGCGCCGCAGTTTAAGAAAACATGAAATTTGTTAAGATCCCATTCTTTCAGCAGTTCGAGAGCCTGTTTGCCGTCAAAGCACACCCAGTCAAGATACCATGAATGAGTCGTGGCTCTATATTCGTGGGGACAGTGCGGTGGTATATAGAAAATGCTGTCAGGCATTATTTTTACGGTCTTGCCGTCTACCGTTACCTCACCCTCGCCCTCAAGACAGACGAAAAGCTGAGGATAATCATAGCCCTCCGGTCTGCTGACAGGAAACTGCCAGCAGCTCACGCCTATGCCGATGATATAAAATGGCAGAGCTTTTTCAGTTCCTATAACAGGATAGAATTGTTTCTGCATATATTTTCCCCCATATCTGAAGCAGAAAAAAACTGCAATATATGAACATGATAACTACACATTTTATTATAGCAGTGTCGCAATATGTTGTCAAGCAAAAGAATAAATTGCGATAAAATATGAACCAACTGTTGACTTTTTATCCCAACCGTATTATAATAATAAGGAAATGGTGCGAAAGTGCCAAGTCTTATTTTGTGGGACGTATCTGAAAGGAATTTGTATTATGGAGAACAATGTTATTATTCTTGCCGGCGGACAGGGCAAGAGAATGAAGACCAATATGCCAAAGGCTTTGTGCAATGTTATCGGCGAGCCTATGCTGGAGTGGGTGCTGACAGCCTGCGAGAATGCAGAGCTTGACGATATCTGCGTTGTAAAAGGCTACGAGGGCCAGCAGATAGAGGATTATCTTGCACAGAGAAAGTCAAAGGCTAAAATCTGCACTGTTATGCAGGAAGAGCGACTTGGCACAGGTCATGCTGTTATGCAGGCGGCTGATTTCCTTAAAGCTCACGCTGAAGGGAACACACTTATACTCTGCGGCGACGCTCCTTTTATCGACGCAGAAACTATCAAAGGTGCGCTGGAGCTTCATACTGAAAAGGACTGCGGCGTAACTGTTGTTACATCAAGAGTTGAGAACCCTACAGGCTACGGCAGAATAATCCGCACTGAGAATGGCATTTCAGGAATAGTTGAGCACAAGGACTGCACACCTATGCAGCTTGCTATCACTGAGATAAACTCAGGCTGTTACTGGTTCAAGACGGCTGATCTGCTGGAAGTTCTTTTTGACATAAAGCCTGAGAACGCTCAGGGCGAGTATTATCTTACAGACTGCATCGAGCTGCTTATTGCAAAGGGCAAAAAGGCTGACGCATTTATTTCTGCAAATCCTCATGTTGCGCTTGGAGCAAATGACAGACGTGGTCTGCTTGCACTCAATGATATCGCAAGATATGAGATAATAGGAAAGTGGCTTGACGAGGGTATCGAGTTCTGCTGCACAGACGGTGTTTCTATCGGAAACAATGTTACTATCGGTCATGGAACAAAGATACACAGCGGAGTTATACTTAGAGGAAACACCACTATCGGTGAAAACTGCAATATCGGCAACAACTGCATAATAGAGAACACAACTGTAGGAAACGGCGTAAACCTCAACAATGTTCAGGCTTACGAGTCCGTTATCGAGGACGACGTTAAGATAGGACCTTATGTTCAGCTCAGACCTAATTCACACATCAAGAAGGGTGCGAAGATAGGCGACTTTGTGGAGATAAAGAACTCAACTATCGGTGAATACACAGCGGTGGCACATCTTACATACATCGGCGATTCTGACGTCGGCTCAAATGTAAACTTCGGCTGTGGCGTTGTAACAGTAAACTACAACGGCGACAAGAAGTTCAGAACTGTTATCGAGGACAATGCTTTCATCGGCTGTAACACAAACCTTGTTGCACCTGTAAGAGTCGGCAAGGGCGCATACACAGCGGCAGGCTCTACTATCACAACTGATATCCCTGACAACGCACTTGCTATCGAGCGTGGCAGAGAGACTATCAAAGAGGGCTACGCTGAGAAGAAGCTCAAGGCGAGAACAGAAAAGTTCGAGGCTATCCACGGCAAGTCTGAGGAGAAGTAATATACCCAAATATAAGCAAGACCCTGTCTTTGGTTGAGGCAGGGTCTTTATTTGTTGGTCTTTTTGTTGTTTGTCCGCCCGAGGATGTAATCGGTGGATACGCCATAGAAGTCGGCTAGTATAAGGAGGTGTTCTACGGGGATAGTGAGAACGCCCCGTTCATAGCGTGAATAAACAGTTTGACTTGTGAAAAGAAGCTTTGCTATCTGCGTTTGGTTCATGTCCTTATCTTCTCGCAAATCCCTTAATCTTGGAAAATACATAAAAATCTACCCTCATTTTTGGTAATTTTGCAGAAAATGTTTTAGTACCATTCGGTACTATTGACTTTACCATATTTATGTGTTATTATGTATATGTTAGCACTTATAGGTACTAAGAAAAGCTGTAGAATTTTATTGTATGGATAGGTGTAAAGAAGATTTTAAGGAGTGTTGAAAATGGAAGAAAATAAGTCAAGCGGATTAGCGATAGCGTCAATGGTATTAGGTATCGTTGCGCTGTGTTTGAGCTGTTGCTTTTATTATGTGTCTATCCCATGCGCTGTTGTAGGATTGATACTGGCGGCAGTTTCCCTGAAAGGCAATAAGGGCGGAAAAGGCATGGCAATAGCAGGTCTTGTTACAAGCATTGTAAGTATCGTACCTACAATTATTGCTATTGGTCTTGGAGCTTCTATGATCTCAGAGCTTCAGTCAGCGTTTAAATAGCTAATGAAAAGCAAAATACACCTTTGCAGGCTAACAACGGTCATTGTGCCGTTGTTAGCTGTTGTCATTTTTGCCCTCAGACAAAAGCTTGTGTGGCTGAGCAGATTTTTCCCTGAATGTTATTTTTACAAAAGCACGGGCTATCTTTGCCCTGCCTGCGGAAACACAAGATGTATCAAAGCATTGTTTAAAGGTCATGTTTTGGAAGCTTTGGGATATAATATAACCGTGCCAATGCTTATTATGATTGCAGGAATGTTTTATGTGGAAGCGGTGTTATATTCTTTTGGTAAAAAGGTCAGGATATTTCCTAGGAGCTATGTGCTTCTAGGTGTTTTGCTCGGAAGCCTGCCTTTGTATTATGTTATGAGAAATATCCTGCCTTTTCTTACGATATGCTGATTTTATTCATTTTTCGTTTGACAAACAAAATCTCATATGCTATAATAAAGCCGACAGTAAAATGTCGGCTTTTGTTTATACCCCGTCTTGCATAAAGACGGGGTTATTGTGCGTGGATAGAATAAGCTGTCGAGGCTGACATATTATAAAAGATAGGAGAATTTACAATGGATATATTTGAGAAATTGAAGAAATTGTCTGCCGAGAGGGAAACGGCTATGGGCAAGCCTGAGTATATTATCGTGGGGCTTGGAAACCCCGGCGTGGCTTATGAGAATACTCGCCATAACGCAGGATTTCTTGCGGTGGCGGCTATGGAAAAGAAATACGGCTTTTCTGTGAATACACATAAGTTCAAGGCTCTTGTGGAACGTGCCGTTATAGGCGGAAAAAGCTGTCTTGTCATGAAGCCTGAAACTTTCATGAACAATAGTGGTGAGGCTGTCAGCGACGCTATGGACTTTTATGATATACCGCTTGAAAATGTTGTCGTGGTCTATGACGATATTTCACTTGACGTGGGCAAAATGAGGATACGCAGAAACGGTTCGGCTGGCGGTCACAATGGCATAAAAAGCATTATCGCACTGTGCGGCGGTCAGGATTTCCCAAGGGTAAAAATAGGCGTGGGCAAAAAGCCTCACCCTGATTACAACTTGGCTGACTGGGTGCTTTCAAGATTCACTGACGAGGAAATGAAAAAGCTTTCTGATGTGGATAAAAACACCTGCGAGGCTGTGGAGCTTATGGTGCAGGGCAAGATAAACGAGGCTATGAACAAGTTCAATTAAGCATATTTTTTTGGAGAACAGCAAGATGAATATTTTTTATGAAATGGCGAGCCGTCTTGGCTTTTATAAAGATGTGAAAAACTGCCTGCTCAAAGGTTTTACCCCTTGTGCGGTCACGGGCGTTTCAAATATACACAAGGCTCAGACCGCAATGGCTCTCAGCAGGCTTTCCCCTTGCCTTGTTATATGCGACGACGAGGCGTCTGCCATTAGAATGACAGGGGATATAAACGAAATGGCAGGGGAACAGCTTGCCTGCGTTTTTCCTGCAAAGGATCTGAACTTTGCATACATGGAGGGCGTTTCAAGAGAATATGAGCATAAAAGACTGGAAGCTCTTTCTCTCATCACTCAGGGCAAATGCAAGATAATCGCCGCAAGTATGGAAGCTTGCTTGCAGGGAACTATTCCGCAGGATAAGCTGAAAGAGTTTTCCTTCGAGATAAAAACAGGGGGCGAACTGAGCCTTGAGGAGCTTACAAGCAAGCTTCTTGCAGGCGGTTATACAAGAACAGATCAGGTGGAGGGTCAGGCGCAGTTTTCTGTGAGAGGCTCTATCGCCGATATTTTCCCTGTGCAGGAGTCACGTCCTGTGAGAATAGAGCTTTGGGGCGACGAGGTTGACTCTATATCATACTTTGACCCCGAAAGCCAAAGACGTACCGACCCAATAGACGAGATAACGGTTTTCCCTGCCTTGGAGATAATTTTCCCTGACACTGATGACCTTGTGGCAAAGCTTGAAGCCTTGTCAAAGTCTGTCCGTGGAAACCGCACCGACAAGATAAGAACGAATATTTCAAGGGATATAGAAACGGCTCAGAGCGGTATAACCCTCACAAATCTTGATAAGTATTATACTGTGTGCTATGACAAGCTCACAACAGTGTTTGATTACTTTGAGAGCGGTGTTTGCCTTGTGTCGGAGTATACCAACTGTATCGAAAAGGGCAAGGCGGCTCTTGCTCAGCTTTCAGAGGATATGAAGCTTCTTTATGAGGACGGCATACTTTTCAGAAAGCTGGAGGGCTTTTATCTTGATATACCGCAAGCGGAACTAAAAATAACACAAATGAAGTCGGTGTTTCTTGACAGCTTTATGCGCTCTAACAACGGCGTGAAGTTCAAAAAGCTTATCAATACCGACTGCCGACAAACGGCGGCTTGGGGCGGTAATATCATCAATCTTGAAGAAGAACTGAAAAATCTCTGCTCTCAGGGGTATTGCACTGTTGTGCTGGCAGGCTCGGAAAAGACGCTTCCTATTATAAATAAAGACCTTAATGATGCTGGCATCTCTGCGGAGATCCTCACTGAGGACAGCGAGATAATAAAGGGTAAAGTATACCTGCGCACGGGCTGTCTGTCAGGTGGCTTTGATTATCCTGACATAGGCTGTGCGGCTATCACTCAGATGAAAGCCATGAGTGCAAAGAAGCGTAAATCCCGTCACAAGGCAGGAGAAGAGATAAAAAGCCTTTCGGATATACAGACAGGCGACCTTGTTGTTCACGCTATGTACGGCATAGGCAGATTTTCAGGAATAAAAAATATAGAAACGAACGGTGTAACAAAGGATTATATCACCATAAAATATGCAGGCACGGACGTGCTTTATGTGCCCGTTACTCAGCTTGACCTTGTGTCAAGATATATAGGTCCTAGAGATGACGGGGCAGTGAAACTTAATAAGCTCAACTCTATGGAGTGGACAAAGACACGAAACAAGGTAAAGTCTGCCGTAAAGGATATGGCGGAGGAGCTTACAAAGCTTTATGCTCAAAGACAAATGGCAAAGGGTTTTGCTTTTTCCCCTGACAACGATTGGCAGGCGGATTTTGAGGAGCGTTTCGACTATCAGGAAACTGACGATCAGTTAAGATCTATACAGGAGATAAAGACGGATATGGAAAAGCCGTCCCCAATGGACAGACTTCTCTGCGGAGATGTGGGCTTCGGCAAAACGGAGGTGGCTCTCCGTGCGGCGTTCAAGTGTATGCTCGATAACAAGCAGGTGGCTATACTTGTGCCAACAACTGTTCTTGCATGGCAGCATTATCAGACGGCGATAAAAAGGTTTGAGCATTTCCCAGTGAAGGTGGAGCTTTTGTCGAGGTTTAGAAAACCAAAGGAGCAACAGCAGATAATAAGAGAGCTTAACCGTGGCACTATCGACCTTATCATAGGCACACACAGGCTTGTGCAGAAAGACGTTAAGTTCAAGGACTTGGGCCTTGTTATCATAGACGAGGAACAGCGTTTTGGTGTTGCCCATAAGGAAAAGTTCAAGGAAACTTTCAAGGGCGTTGATGTGCTTACACTTTCGGCTACCCCGATACCAAGAACGCTTAACATGGCAATGAGCGGTATCAGAGATATGTCGGTCATAGAGGAACCGCCTATGGACAGACACCCTGTTCAGACCTATGTTATAGAGCATAATATGGGCGTTATAGCGCAGGCCATAAGCAAGGAACTGCGACGTGGCGGTCAGGTGTACTATATCCACAACAGGGTGGAAACTATCATGATGACCGCAAATAAGCTTCAGGAAATGCTCCCTGACGCAAGGATAGCGTTCGCACACGGACAAATGCCCGAGGAGGAACTGTCGGAAATATGGCGGCAGCTTTGTGACAGAGAAATAGATATCCTTGTCTGCACCACCATAATCGAAACGGGTGTTGACGTGCCGAATGTAAATACACTTATAATAGAGGACGCTGACAGATTAGGACTTTCACAGCTTTATCAGCTCCGTGGACGTGTGGGAAGATCAAACCGCCGTGCTTTTGCGTACTTCACTTTCAGACGTGGCAAGGTACTCACGGAGGTAGCGGCAAAAAGGCTTGATGCAATAAGAGAGTTCACACAGTTCGGCTCAGGTTTCAGGATAGCGTTGCGTGACCTTGAAATAAGAGGTGCAGGCTCTATACTCAGCGGTAAACAGCATGGACATATGGAAGCGGTGGGATATGATATGTATCTGCGACTTCTAAATGAGGCTATAGCTGAACAAAAGGGAGAGGCTCTGCCACCGTCACCTGAGGATTGTTTGGTGGATATATCCATAGACGCATTTATACCTGACCATTATATAGAAAATCTGTCACAGAGGATAGATTGCTATAGGAAGATAGCTTCCATAGGCAATGAGGAGGATTCCAGGGACGTTATCGACGAGCTTATAGATAGATACGGCGACCCACCGAAATCAGTGCTGGGATTGGTGAACGTTGCACTTACGAGAAATACTGCTTCAAAGCTTGGCATAAAAGAAATAACACAAAGAGGGGATAAGGTGCTGTTCTTTGTGAAAACCGCAGAGGTGGAGCAGATACAAGCGTTGTATGGAGCTTATAAGAATAGGATACGTTTCTTTGACGGAGATAAGCCGTATTTTGCAGTGACATTGGAGAAAAAGCAGAAAGCGGCAGAATTAATGGCGGAAACGGTAAGATTAATGAGAAATGAGGAGTGAGGAATGGCGGAGCCATACCGAGTAAATCATTAACACAAAACAGAGGAAACTCCGAGCAAAGTGACAACTGAGCGTCGCTCAGTTGTCACTTTTTGTATCAAAAGAACAAAGGAGCAAAGCAAAATGGACAAAAAGAGATAAGAAAAGGGAAATAAAGTGTAAAAAAAGCAGAAAGCGAAAAAAGGGGTTGACAAAAAGGCATAAAAGTGATAAAATAAACAAGTCGCCTCGAGAGAGCGATAAAGAAAGAAGCGAAACGAAGGTAAAAGGTTCGGGAGAACAGGAGAGACCTGAGGAATAGCTCAAGAAGAACTTCACAAAAGAGTTCAAACGAATTCATAAAGAATTCACAAAGAAAAGTCTTGACAAAGCTTAGCTAATATGATATAATAGATA
>NZ_JBDGDD010000013.1:0-81651 GCF_040909065.1 Ruminococcus sp. RTP21359st1_H3_RTP21359_211015 | reverse complement strand
CGAGAAAGATAAACGGGATAACCGTCCTCAGAGGTATAGAGGCTAACGTTGTGAGCGATGACGGAGAGCTTGATACCAGCGAAAAGCTGCTTTCAGGACTTGAATGGGTGGTGGCGTCTATGCACAGTGCCTGCTATACTCCCTCGACACCTGAGAACCACACTAAAAGCTGGCTGAAAGTCGCACAGAACCCTCAGGTGGATGTTATAGGTCACTGCACCACCGCACCTTTTATGTTCAATTATGAAAAGGGCGTAAAGGCGTTCAAGGAGTACGGCAAGCTTGTGGAGATAAACGAAAGCTCATTTGCGTGCAAAAGGTCGCCCAGAAGAAACGTAGTGGAGCTTTTGAAGCTTTGCAAAAAGTATGAAGTGCCTGTGGTCTTTGACTCTGATTGTCATTTCTGTCAGCTTATCGGTCAAACACCGAAAGTGGCAAATATAGCGGAGGAACTTGATTTTCCTGAGAAGCTTATCATGAACAGTGATTGGGAAAAGATAAGGGAATATGTTCTTGCGAAAAGACCAAACCTCGATATTTAAAACGATGAAAGGAGAAGCCCTTACAAGGGCGTTTTACAGATATATATGAATACACAAAAGCTGCTTGATCTTGCCTCAGAGCTTGAATGTAATGTTGTCTACAACGAGCCGCTTTCAAAGCATACCACATTCCGCACAGGCGGAGCGTGTACTGCAATGGTGGATATAAGCTCAGAGGAAAGCCTTGCAAAACTTGTTAGAGCCGCACACGAATGGAACGTAAGATATATTGTTGTTGGAAATGGCTCAAATCTTCTCTTTGACGACAGAGGCTATGAGGGCGTGGTGTTCCTCATGGGTCAGTCAGTGGACGAGATAAAAATGATGAACGAAAACACCATATACGCCGAGGCTGGGTGCAGCCTTATAAAGCTGTGCAGATTCGCTCTTGAGCATAACCTCACAGGACTTGAGTTTGCCTATGGCATACCGGGAACTGTGGGCGGTGCGATATACATGAACGCAGGTGCTTATGACGGTGAGATTAAAAACGTTATAACCTCTGCAAACTCCGTGAGGGCAGACGGTACTGTACATACTACAGAGGCAAATAAAATGGCTCTTGCTTATCGCAGCAGTTGTTATCAGAAAAACGGCGAAGTCATAACCTCAGGAGTGTTCAGACTTGAGGCAGGAGCGTATGACGATATTCAGGACAAAATGGTGGAGCTTATGGGCAGACGCCGTTCAAAACAGCCACTTGAATATCCAAGTGCAGGCTCGACTTTTAAAAGACCTGAGGGACAGTTTGCAGGAAAGCTCATTGAGGACTGTGGTCTGAGGGGATACACAGTGGGAGGAGCACAGGTGTCTGAAAAGCACTGCGGTTTTGTGGTGAACAAGGGTGGTGCAACAACTGAGGATATAATGTCGGTGATAAGACACGTTCAGCACATTGTCAAAGAGCAGACAGGCTATCTTCTTGAATGTGAGGTAAAGATAATACCTTACAAGGAATAACTTAAATAGGGATCAATAAGTGATGATTTTTTTCAGCTTTGTAAGAAAGGAATGAACGTTATGCAGTTTGTGATAATTACTGGTATGTCAGGATCGGGAAAATCAAGTGCCGTGAATGTGCTTGAAGATATAGGATATTACTGCGTTGATAATATGCCGCCTGAGCTTATCCCAAAGTTTGCAAACATATGCAGTCAGTCTGACGGAAAAATAGACAAGGTAGCGTTTGTTGTTGATATAAGAGGCGGCGACCTTTTTCTGAAGCTTCAAGACACAGTAAAGCAGCTTCAGGGCGAGGGCGTGAGTCTTAAAATACTTTTCCTTGACAGCTCAGATGACGTTATCGTGAGAAGATACAAGGAAACAAGAAGAAAGCACCCTCTTGACGAGGTGTCATATGGAAACATAAGAAAAGCTATTGAAACTGAGCGTGAGATATTAAGACCTATAAAAGCACAGGCTGATTTTTATATAGACACGTCCAGAAGCTCAACAGCTCAATTTAAGGAAAGGCTTTATTCCATATTTCTTGGAAACAACGAGTTTATGCATATTGATGTTCAGTCGTTCGGGTTCAAGTTCGGTGCAATGAGCGAGGGCGACCTTGTATTTGACGTAAGGTGTCTGCCTAATCCGTTTTATGTACCTGAGCTTAAGAACAAAACAGGTCTTGACAAGGACGTTTATGATTATGTTTTGAGCTTTGACGAAGCCAAAGTGCTTCTAGGCAAGCTAACAGATCTTATCGACTATCTCATACCTCTTTACGAAAAAGAGGGCAAGTCACAGCTTGTTATAGCGTTCGGCTGTACGGGCGGAAAGCATAGGAGCGTTACCTTTGCAGAAGCAGTTGCGGAGCATCTGAGAAAGCAAGGTCACAGGATAAGAATAACACACAGAGATATAAATAATCAGTAAGGCGGTTTGAAAGTTGGAGGACGTATCCTTTTCATATAGAGCAAAAGAAGAAATAATCAGCAAGATAAATTCAAAGCCAAAGGCTGACGTGTGCATGATGGGTATGCTCACGTATTGTAACTGTCTGTCAGATGATGAGATATCTTTTCTCACTGAAAACAAAGCGGTAGCGGACTTTTTCGTGTTGAACACTGGCAGGATAACTGGTAATGAAAACGCAGTGTTAGTCACAGAGCAGAAAAAGCGAAACGGCGTTGTGCTTTATGCTTTGGATATTCCTGAGCGTGAGGACAGGCTCACACTTCTTGACTATTTCAGAATGGATAAGAGCAGGCGTTTGGAAGAAGCTGACCTGCCTAAAGAGAAGTTTTATCCACAGCTCGTGGCTGGTATATTTCTTGCCTGCGGTTCGGTGAACAATCCTGAGAAAAAATATCATATGGAGTTCGTTATGCCAACGATAGAGCTTTGCAATGATTTTGGTATGCTGCTTATAGATAATTACGATATCACTCCAAAGCACGTTGAACGTAAGAACGCACAGATAGTTTACATAAAAGAGTCTGAGAATATCATAGATATGCTTACTCTTATGGGTGCGCCTATGTGTTCGCTTGAACTTATGAACGTAAAAATGATGAAAGATATGCGCAACAAGATAAACCGAGCGGTGAACTGCGATAATGCCAATATAGAGAAGTCGCTGAAAGCAGCGGAAAAGCAGATAAGCGATATCGAGCTTATAGACGAGACAGTGGGGCTTTATTCTCTTCCTGATAATTTGCAGGAGATAGCTGAGCTTAGATATAATAATCCTGACTTCAATCTTAAAGATCTTGGTGCAGCCATAGATCCTCCTATCTCACGTTCGGGCGCTAACCACAGATTGCAGAAGATAGCAGAGATAGCTGACAGGATAAGAGTTGAAAAAGGTCTTGCACTGAAAGAGGAATAAAAATGCCTGAGTTTGTACATCTACATCTTCATAGTGAATATTCGCTCCTTGACGGCGCCTGCCGTATCAAGGAGCTTGTTTTGCGTGTAAAGGAGCTTGGACAGAAAGCTGTTGCGGTCACAGACCATGGAAATATGTTTGCGGCGGTGGAGTTTTACAACGAGTGCCTTGCTCAGGGCATAAAGCCTATAATAGGCTGTGAGGTGTATGTTGCACCAAGAACACGATTTGACAAGCTAGCGAAGATAGACAGTTCGCCTTACCACCTTGTGCTTCTGTGCGAAAACAATGAGGGTTATCAAAATCTTATAAAGCTTGTGTCGGCGGCATATACAGAGGGCTTTTACAGCAAACCGAGAGTAGATGTTGAATTGCTTGAAAAATATCATAATGGGCTTATCTGTCTGTCGGCTTGTCTTGCGGGTGAGATACCCAGAAAGCTTACCAATGGCGATTATGAGGGCGCGAAGCAGACTGCTCTTAAATATCGTGATATATTTGGCAGGGATAATTACTTTATAGAGCTTCAAAATCATAAGTTTGCAGACCAGCAGAGAATATTGCCTATGCTTATAAAGCTTTCACGAGAAGCAGGAATACCGATGGTCTGCACTAATGACGCACACTATCTCAGACGTTCAGACGCTAATGCGCAACGTGTGCTAATGTGTATCTCAACAGGCACGACACTAGACGACCCAAGCAGGCTTGAATTTCCGACAAACGAGTTTTATGTAAAGTCAGCAGAAGAAATGGCGGAGCTTTTTCCCTCTCAGCCTGAGTCGCTGGAGAATACAGTAAAGATAGCTGACAGATGTAATGTAAGCTTTGAGTTTGGCAAAACAAAGCTTCAGTATTTCCATATAGACGGTGTTTCAGATAACGAAAAGTTTCTTCGCGATATGTGCATGAAAGGGCTTTATAAACGTTATGAAAAGCCAACAAAAGAGGCTTTGAAACGTGTTGACTATGAGCTTGACGTTATAACGAGAATGGGATATACTGACTATTATCTTATAGTATGGGATTTCGTGCATTATGCAAAGACCCACGGTATACCTGTTGGCTGTGGACGTGGTTCAGGTGCAGGAAGTCTGTGTGCTTATTGCATAGGCATAACGGGTATAGACCCGTTGAAATATGATCTGCTTTTTGAACGTTTTCTTAATCCAGAAAGAGTTTCTATGCCTGACTTTGATATAGATTTTTGCATGGAAGGCAGACAGCGTGTTATTGATTACGTTGTGGAGAAATACGGCTCTGACCATGTGGCGCAGATTGCGACCTTTGGTACGCTTGCGGCAAAGCAGGCAGTGAGAGATGTGGCAAGAGCAATGGGTCTGCCTTATCAGACAGGAGATATGCTTGCAAAGAAAATACCAAGAGGTCAGCCACTGAAATATTCCATTGAGAATATACCTGAGCTTAGTTCCCTTTATAAGACTGATATGAAGATACGACAACTTCTTGATATTGCCATGAGCGTCGAGGGTATGCCACGAAACGTGTCCACCCACGCAGCAGGCGTTGTTATCACAAAAGAGCCTGTGGATTTTTATGTGCCGCTCTATGCCCGTGACGGTCAGGTGTCAACTCAGTATACAATGACAGTGCTTGAACGTTTGGGACTTCTGAAAATAGACTTTCTTGGACTCCGCAACCTTACCATTATAGACCACTGCCGAAAGCAGGTGATAGAAACTCACCCTGATTTTGACTTGGAGAAGATACCTCTTGATGACAAGAAGGTATATGAAATGCTGTCACAGGGCAAAACGGAGGGCGTTTTCCAGTTTGAAAGTGCAGGAATGACGGCGACTGTCATGAAGCTTCGCCCTGAAAGATTAGAGGACCTTATCGCTGTTATCTCTCTTTACCGCCCAGGACCTATGGACTCGATCCCGACATATATCCGAAACCGCCATGAACCTGACAGGATAGTGTATAAGCACCCATTGCTCAAAGGCATACTTGAAGTGACATACGGCTGTATAGTTTATCAGGAGCAGGTAATGCAGATATTCCGCACTCTCGCAGGATATTCATACGGCAGAGCGGATATCGTAAGGCGAGCAATGGCTAAAAAGAAAGCGGCTGTTTTGGAAAACGAGCGAAAAGCGTTTATCTACGGTGAGAAAGGGCAGTGCTGTGGTGCAGTGGCAAACGGTGTGCCGGCTAATGTAGCCAATGAGATATTTGATGAAATGACCTCATTTGCAAGCTATGCCTTTAACAAATCCCATGCGGCGGCTTATGCAACTATCGCATATCAGACAGCGTATTTAAAATGTCATTTCTATAAAGAATACATGGCGGCACTTATGACTATCACGCTTCTTGACAGCACCGATAAGCTTTACGGTTATATTGCAGACGTGAGCAAAAACGGTGTGAAGATATTGCCGCTGGATATAAATAAGAGCGAAAGCGGTTTTGTGGCAGAGCCTGAGGGAATACGCTTTGCACTTCTTGCGGTTAAGTCGCTTGGCGAGGGGGCTATCGACAGGATAGTTTCTGAGCGTAAATCAGGTGGAGTGTTTCGTTCGCTTCAAGACTTTTGTACACGAGTTTCGGGCAGAGATATCCACCTGAGAACAGTGGAAGCACTTATAAAGAGTGGAGCTTTTGACGGCTTTGGATACACCAGACGTGAACATCTCAATGCTTGCGAGGACATAATGAAAAGCGTAACTCGGTCAGACGGAAGTGTGATTGAGGGTCAACTTGACTTGTTTGGCATGGGTGCTGCTTTGCCAATGGAAAAGAAGATAGAACGCTGTGGCGAGTTTGACGAGCAGCAGCTTCTTGAATTTGAGCATGAAGCTCTTGGTATGTATATATCCGCCCACCCTATAGACCGCTTTGAGTGTGTGATTTCAGCCACAAGGTGCGTCACCTCTGCACAGCTCATAAAAGCCTGTACAGACGAGGGCGGAATGGCTGATAAACGTTTTGCTGATGGGGAGGAAGTAGACTATGCAGGAATGGTCAGGGGCAGAAAAATGCTAAAGACCAAAAAAGGCGATATGATGTGTTTTGTGGAGCTTGAAGACAAGTTCGGAGCATTAGAGATAGTGGTTTTTCCGTCAGTTTTTCAAACTATGGGAGGCCTTATAAAAGACAGAGTGCTTCTACACGTCAAAGGCAAGATATCATGCAAAGAGGAAGAAGAACCTAAGATACTTGCGGATATGCTCGAGCCTGTCGATAGATTTTGCTCATTACAGCTTCAAAGGGATATTTGCGTAAGGCTTGTTTCAAGAGATGCAGAGGGCATAAAGGCTGTTAGAACTATAGCCGAGAAATACAGAGCACAGACTGGTTCAAAGTTTGCGGTATTTTTCAGCGATATTCGCAAAATGACAGGCATAAAGTCTGTTCATGCTGTGAAAATGTGTCCTGAACTGCTCGTCGAACTTGAAAACAGACTGGGTGCTGAAAACGTGGTATTTATGGACAGAAAAGGAGAATAAAAATGGAGCCAAGAACATATAAGGTAACAAAAATTGACGGCGATTATGCACATCTTCTCAATGTGGACACAGGCGAAGATCTTCTTATGGCAAGAGCGCTTTTGCCTGACGAAACAGACGAGGGAACAATGCTCCACTGGGAAAATTTCATTTATACGGTAATAGAATAAGTGCATTTATGAAATTCTTGTGAAAAGTATGGAAATCTGCACAGGAATGTGATATACTATATTATTATCGTGTTATCACGAAAAATTTTAGCGTGAAAACGCTTGAAGGAGTAATCAAATGGCTGTATCTTATAGTAGGGAAGAACTCGGCAGAGGGATATCTCTTACAAGAATATATGACAAGAAATTCAAGTCAAACTGCGTGAAGATAGCATTTATATCACCGCTGGACGAAAAAACAGCCTGCGTCAATGCAATGCTTCAAACAGTGCTTGTGACATCGAATGCGGAGATACCTTCACGAACAAAGCTTACTTCCACACTCACCGGGCTGTATGGTTCGAGCATAGGTACTAACTGCGGCACTATAGGCGATTATCAGTCTGTCGGTCTGTCTGCGAGCTTTATTGGCGACGATTATACTATAGACGGCGAAGTAATATCCGTTCAGGTTGTAAGACAGCTTCTCAATTGTCTGCTCAGACCGCACCTTGTTGACGGAAAGTTCTGTGAGAAGTATTTTACTTTGAGAAAGCAGGAGCTTATCGACGCTATTGTTGCCACTGTCAATGACAAGCGTGGCTATGCACTTTTGCAGGCGAAAAAGGTCATATTTGAGGGCGAGCCTGCGGCTGTGTCTGCAATCGGAACTGTGGAGCTTGCTGAGAACATAACTCAGGAGGATTTGTTAAGACAACACAAAAAGCTTCTTGAAAGTGCAAAGATAGAGATAACCATATCAGGCGGCGGAAACACGGCTGCTGCGGAAAAGCTTATAAGAGATGAAATGGCTGCTCTTATAAGAGTTTCACCCGTGGAGAAGATAGACTACAGACACAATTCACCTGCAAAGGCGGAGCCTGTTTATAGAGAGCTTAAAATGCAGGTAAGCCAAAGCAAAATGGTCATGGCATTCAAGTCTGATTATGAGGATATCTACACCGCAAAGCTTTTCTGTATGCTTCTCGGAGCAACGCCTTTTTCAAAGCTTTTTGCAAATGTGAGAGAGAAGCTCAGCCTTTGCTATTATTGTTCTTCTGCATATGCCGACAGAAAGGGCACTCTTTTTATCGACAGTGGAGTTGAAAGCTGTAACATAGAAAAGGCAAAAAAAGCTATCGAAGAACAGCTCGAAGCCATATGTAATGGCGATTTTACAGATGAGGAGCTTGAAAACACAAAGAAATCTCTTTGCGGAGGCTTTAAGTCAAATTATGACAGCATATATGATATCATGGGTTGGTATGCAGCGCAGAACACACGAAACACAGCTTTCACCCCTGAGGAGATAAACGAGCGGATAGCAAAGCTTACCCGTGAGGACATAATAAGCTGCGCAAAGACTTTTAAGCCTGATACTGTTTTCGTGATCAGGGGCGAGGAAGAGGAGGACTGTGATGAATAAGGAGATCGTAAAAAGCGAGCGGTTGGGCGAGAGCTACAGCGTTTTTCATCACCCGTCAGGACTTGACGTGCTTGTGTGGAAAATGGAGGGCTTCACAACTACAGAAGCCATATTTGCCACAAAGTACGGCTCAATTTACAACTGTTTCAAGACCAAGGACAGCAAAGATTTCATCACTGTGCCAGAGGGCATAGCCCATTTTCTTGAGCATAAGCTTTTTGAAAACGAGGACACAGATGTTTTTGACTTATATGCAAAAACTGGTGCCAACGCAAACGCTTTCACGTCTTTTGATGAAACGGCATATACGTTCAGTTGCTCGGAAAACTGGGAGGATTCTCTTGAAATACTTCTTGACTTTGTTCAGAAGCCTTATTTTACAGAGCAATCTGTGGCTAAGGAGCAGGGAATAATCGGTCAGGAAATAAAAATGTGTGCAGATTCTCCTGAAAGACAGTGCTTTTATAATCTGCTGAAAGCTCTGTATGTAAACCACCCTATAAAGATAGATATTGCAGGAACTGTTGATACTATTGCTGAGATAACCCCTGATCTTCTTTATAAGTGTTACTACACTTTCTATAATCTTCACAACATGGTCCTTGCCATTGCAGGAAATGTTGACGAGGATAAGGTCATGGAAATATGCGATAAAATGTTGAAGCCATGCGAGAATATGGAGCTTGAAACAAAGCTCCCTGATGAGCCTGAGAATGTAGCGCAGAAAAAGATATTTCAGAGCTTCCCTGTGGGTCTGCCACTTTTCAATATCGGCTTCAAGTGCAAGCCTTATGAGGGCAGAGAACTTTTCAAAAAGGCTGGAACAGCGTCAGTTGCGCTTCATCTGCTTATAGGCTCGTCTTCACCACTTTATAAGCAGCTTTTTGACGACGGTCTTATTAATTCTCAGTTCGGTGTCGAAGTTTTCACAAGCGGCGGAGTATTCTCTCCAATAATATCAGGTGAATCCCATGACCCCGAAGAGCTTTACCGCCGTTATCTAGCGGAGATAGAACGTGTAAAGACAGAGGGCTTTGACAAGTCACAGTTTGATATGATAAAGCGTTCTATGTACGGCGAAATAGTAAGAGGAATGAATAATCCTGAAAGAGCAGCAGATTATCTTGCAGAAAGCTATTTTGAAAATTCTGACGCTTTCTATGAAGCACAGGTTCTTGCAGAAATGACTGTGGAGGATTGCGAAAATGCCGTAAGAGAAATGTTCGACCCTGAAAAGTCGTCTATCTCCGTGGTAGATAATAAGTAGGTATTTTGAGCTACAGGCTCAGTGAAAGGAATGATAAATTTATGACAGCATTGCAGTTTCTTGCCGACTCTTCGGCAAATGATGCAATAAGGGAAAAACTCAGAGAGTTTCCGAACAGAGTTTATTTCCCCAATTTCGGAAAGGGTGACAATATCTTCAAAGAGGGTATTGATATCGACAGAGTGCTTTTTACAGTGCCAGGTACGAATTTCAAGATATATTGGTATGGTTTTTTGATAACCATCGGTATTCTTCTTGCAATGATATACGGCTTCAGAAGAATGAAGACCGTAGGTATCGACCCTGATAGAGCGACAGATTCCGTTATCGGCGGACTTATTGGAGCTATCTTTGGCGCAAGATTTTATTATATCATCTTTAATACAGAGGGCATGAAATTCTCAGAGTTTTTCGATATTCGTGACGGAGGTCTTGCTATCTACGGCGGACTTATCGGTGCGATAATCGTGGGCGGAATTATAGCTAAAGTAAGAAAGCTGAAGCTTACTGCGCTTCTTGACGTGGTCGCACCATGTTTTCTTATCGGTCAGTGTATCGGACGTTGGGGCAACTTCTTCAATCAGGAGGCCTTCGGTGCAAACACAAAGCTTCCTTGGGGCATGATAAGCAACACCACAATGGAATATATCTCAAACCATTATGACGAGCTTGGCGGCAAAGTGTCGGCTCTTGACCCTATCCACCCATGCTTCCTTTATGAATCTATTTGGTGTCTTATTGGATTTATAATCCTGCATTTCTATCTTAAACACCGCAAGTTTGATGGCGAAATATTCCTTATGTACACATGCTGGTACGGTCTGGGAAGATTTTTCATCGAGGGTCTGAGAACAGATTCGCTCTATCTTGGAAACATAAGAGTATCACAGCTTGTTGCAGGCACTTGTGTTCTTGCTTCACTTGTACTTATAATCGTGTTCAGAGGTATCACAAAGAGAAACAGCGATTACAAGCTGTTCGTTGATACAGAGCTTTCAAAGGCTCAGCTTGAACAGTATAACAGCTACAATGATATTCAGAAAGAGAAGAAAGAACTTAAGCACAAGATAAAGGAAGCCAAGGATAAGGGTGAGAGCTTTATTGAGCTTCAAAAAGAATATGACGAAAAATTCGGCAAGCAGGCTCAAAAAGACAAGCTTAAAGAAGCCGAGGAAAAGGACAAGGAGTCACACACCAAAGCCGAGACAGAGTATAAGTCTATCCTTGGTGACGATAACGACGAGGACAGCGAAGTAAAAGATACAGATGAAAAGGATACGGAGGAAGAATAAATGGGACAGATAATTGACGGCAAGGCAGTATCAGCCAAGGTCAAGGAAGAAATAAGACTTGAAACAGAGAAGCTTAAAGAGCAGGGCATAGAGATAGGTCTTGCAGTGGTCATCGTCGGTGACGACCCTGCTTCACAGGTTTATGTAAGAAACAAGGAAAAGGCTTGCGAAACAGTGGGCTTTAATTCATTCAAGTATGCTCTCCCCGCGGAAACAACAGAAGAAGAGCTCCTCGACCTTGTCAAAAAGCTCAATGATGACGACAGAGTGGACGGAATACTCGTTCAGCTCCCATTGCCAAAGCACCTTGACGATAAAGTGATAATAAATAACATCAGACCTGACAAAGACGTTGACGCTTTCCACCCTGTAAACGTGGGCAAAATAATGATAGGCGATTACAGTTTTCTGCCATGCACACCTGCCGGCGTTATGGAGCTTATCAAGTCAACAGGTACTGACATTGCAGGCAAGGAGTGTGTAGTGATCGGCAGAAGCAATATCGTTGGTAAGCCACAGGCTATGTTGCTTTTGCATAATAACGGCACTGTTACTATCTGCCATTCAAAGACAAAAGATCTTAAAGAAGTTTGCCAGAGAGCAGATATACTGGTTGCGGCTGTTGGCAGACCAAAGATGATAACCGCTGATTATATCAAGGAGGGTGCAGTAGTTATCGACGTTGGTATGGATCGTGATGAAAACGGCAAGCTTTGCGGTGATGTTGATTTTGAGGACTGCAAGGATAAGGCTTCATTTATCACACCTGTTCCAGGCGGAGTTGGCCCTATGACCATTGCAATGCTTATGAGAAACACACTTACAGCAGGCAAGGCTCATCACGGCATAGAATAGTTGTAAAATTTCTGTTAAGACTATTTACAATTTGTCTGAAATAATGTATAATATATGAGTTGCTTACTGCAACATATCCATGCAACAGAATATGGGTCACGCCCGTAAGTGGGAAAGTTACCTGCCATATTCTTTTACATCGGAAATATTTTAACGAAAGAGGTACAAAAAATGCTTAGAAAAGACGAAAAGACAGCTGTTATTGAAGCTAACAGAACTCACGAAACAGACACAGGTTCACCTGAGGTACAGATCGCTATCCTTACAAAGAGAATCAGCGACCTTACAGAACATCTTAAGACACACAAGAAGGACAACCACTCAAGAAGCGGTCTGTTCAAGATGATCGGTAAGAGAAGAAATCTTCTCAACTACCTCAAGAAGAAGGATATCGAAAGATATAGAGCTACTATCGAAAAGCTGGGTATCCGTAAGTAATCATGTAACTGACATCAAGGCAGAGGCATTTATTGCCACTGCCTTTTGGTGTTTATTTGAACTGTTGGTGAAAGGTAACTTAGCATTAAACAGAATGTATGAAGCTCGTATGTCCTGTTTATTGCTAATGCTTTCACCATACAGAAAAAACTAAATTTCTAAAATGGAGGAAAGACAATGTTTGAGAATTTCAAAACTTTTGAAACGACATATGCAGGCAGACCTGTAGTAGTTGAAACAGGTAAGACCTGCGGACTTGCTAACGGCTCTTGCTGGGTAAGATACGGTGAAACGGTTGTAATGGCTAACGTTACAGCTTCTGCAAAGCCAAGAGAGGGTGTTGACTTTTTCCCACTTTCAGTTGACTTTGAGGAAAAAATGTATGCAGTAGGCAGAATACCAGGTTCTTTCACAAAGAGAGAAGGCAAGGCTTCTGACAAGGCTATCCTTGCTTCAAGATGTGTAGACAGACCTATCAGACCTCTTTTCCCAAAGGATATGAGAAATGACGTTTCAGTTGTTATGACAGTTCTTTCTGTTGACCCTGACAACTCACCTGAGATCACAGGTATGATAGCTACATCTATTGCACTTTCTATCTCTGATATCCCTTGGAACGGACCAGTTGCATCTATCAACGTAGGTTACGTTGACGGCGAACTTGTTCTTAACCCAACTCTTGAGCAGAGAGCTAAGAACAGACTTAACCTTACAGTTGCAGGCTCTGCTGAAAAGATAGTAATGATCGAAGCAGGTGCTGACCAGATACCTGACGATCTTATGCTCAAGGCTATCATGACAGGTCATGAAGAGATAAAGAAAATGGTAGCTTTCATCAACGATATCAAGGCTCAGATCGGTAAACCTAAGTTCGAGTTCGAGTCAATGGAAGTTGACCACGATCTGTTCGACGCTGTTGAAGCAATGGTAGGCGAGCAGGTAAAGGTCGCTCTTGATACAGATGATAAGAATGTAAGAGACGCAAGACTCCAGCCAATAATAGACGCTGTTCATGAGAAGTTCGATGAGCAGTGCGAGGATAACACAGCAGTTCTTGACGAAGTTATGTATAAGCTCCAGAAGAAGATAGTTAGAAACTGGCTCTATGAGGGCAAGCGTGTTGACGGCAGAGGTATCGACGAGATAAGACCACTTGCTGCTGAAGTTGGCGTTCTCCCAAGAGTACACGGTTCAGGTATCTTCACAAGAGGTCAGACACAGGTAATGACTATCGCAACACTTGGCCCTGTTTCAGACGCTCAGAAGCTTGATGGCATTGATGAGGAAACTTCCAAGAGATATATGCACCAGTACAATTTCCCTTCATATTCTGTTGGTGAAACAAGACCTTCAAGAGGCCCGGGAAGAAGAGAGATAGGTCACGGTGCACTTGCTGAGAGAGCACTCGTTCCAGTTATTCCTTCTGTTGAAGAGTTCCCATATGCTATCAGATGCGTATCTGAGGTGCTTTCTTCAAACGGTTCTACATCACAGGGTTCTATCTGTGGTTCTACACTTGCACTTATGGACGCAGGCGTTCCTATCAAAGAGCCTGTTGCAGGTATTTCATGCGGTCTTATCACTAAGGAGGACGGCAGCTGGATGACTATGGTAGACATTCAGGGTCTTGAGGACTTCTACGGCGATATGGACTTTAAGGTAGGCGGTACAAAGAACGGTATCACAGCTATTCAGGTGGATATCAAGGTCGATGGTCTGACACCTGAGATAATCGCAAGTGCTTTTGAAAAGACAAGAAAAGCAAGAATGTACATTCTTGATGAGATAATGCTCAAGGCTATCCCTGCTCCTCGTGCTGAGGTAAGCAAGTGGGCACCTAAGATGCTGGCAACAAAGGTACCAGTTGACAAGATCAGAGAAGTTATCGGTTCAGGCGGAAAGGTAATTCAGAAGATCTCAGCTGAGTGTGACGTTAAGATAGACATATCTGAGGACGGTAGCGTATTCGTTTCAGGTATCGACAAGGAAAAGGCTGAGCAGGCAATCAATATCATCAATACTATCGCTAATGACCCTGAGATAGGTGCTATCTACAGAGGTAAGGTAGTAAAGATCATGAACTTCGGTGCTTTCGTTGAGATAGCTCCTGGTAAGGACGGTTTGGTACACATTTCTAAGCTTGACAAATCAAGAGTAGAAAAGGTCGAGGACGTTGTTTCAGTTGGCGACGAGATCGTTGTTAAGGTAATGGAAATAGACGATCAGGGCAGGATCAATCTTTCAAGAAAAGACGCTCTTGCTGATATCGAAGCTAAGAAGAACGCTAAGTAATAAGTTTTTAAGAGCGGGCGGCTATGTGCTGTCCGCTTTTTTTGTTGACAAAAAAGAAGAAGTATGTTAATATAAAAGTAATAAATTTTTATAGGGGGTATCTTTATGAGATGTACAGTATGCGGGTGCGATATTCTGCCTAACAGCATTTGCTGTCAGAATTGTGGCACAAGAGTTATTGAAATGACAGGGGTAAATTCGGCACAGCCGAGGTATGGCAATAGTTTCAATAATAGTTTTAACAATGGCTTTGACAATGGTTTTAACAGCAATGTGAGGGCAGTGGGAAAGAATATGTCTATAGGCAAAAAGGTGCTTATCCTTTTGCTGGCATTGTTTGTGGGCGCAGCTATCGGTTTTGGATATTGGTACTATCACAATGTTTCAACCCATACCATTAGAGAGGAGAACTTTAGCGTTGAACTGCCAAGGTCACTTAAAAAGGAAACCACAATAGATTATGCGGCACAGAGCAGTGATGGAACTGTAAAAGCCAACGGAAAGTACGCCGATGTTAATAGCGATTTTCAGTATATGATCCTTGATTACTCTTCACTTGCCGGCGAAACAACGGATATTCTTACTGAGAAATTGTTTGTCACCTACATGAAGGGCAATTTGAAAAGTCAGTTTGGAAGTAGCTATAAAGAAGTGTATGCTAGTGGCAACAAGCTTAAAATGACCTATCGTGCAAAAACGGGCGACGAAGTTTATAACTATGCTTTATGCAAAAAGTCAGGTTATAAATATTATTGGTTTGTTTTTGGCTGTAAGGCTGATGAAAAGGATTTCTATGACCCGAAATTTGAAAAGTGGGCAAGCACTATCCATATCAATTAATACAAAATTTATAAAATCGATTTGTTAAATTATTGACATAATAAACAGCATATGTTAGAATAAAAGCATAAATTATATGAGGGAGAAAAGAATATGAAATGTCCTATTTGTTCGGCAAAGATCAGTGATACTGACGCTTTTTGTCCTAATTGTGGGTCGGCTGTGAAGTCTGAAACAAGCGGTTATATGGATTCTATCGACACATCAAACCTTGGTGAGAATGTTGGTTTTGGCAAGCGTAACACAACAGGAGCACAGCCTGTGAATGCAGTACCTCAGCAGAGTTATGCTCAGGGTCAGCAGTCTTATGGTCAGCCACAGAACGGCTACGCTCAGCAGAGTTATCCGCCTCCGCTGAATGGCAATGCTCAAACTCCATACGGCAGTGCATATGAGCCTTATAAGATAGCGCCTGTTACATCTGCTAAAAAGGGCATACCAAAGCCTTTGATGTCAGTTCTTGTGTTTATCCTTGCGCTCTTGGTGGCTTTTGGTGTGAGATATTTTTACAAAAATACAGCTACGAAAACATTGCAGGGTACAGGATATACAATGACAGCTCCTGCGGATATTGAGAAATCTAGCAGTACAAATCTGTATGCCCTTGATAACTTCTCCAACAACGAGGTGGGCATAAACGCTGTTAAGCTTTCATATTCTGATATTGCACTTTACGGCTATGGCAAGGGCGAGTCTGCATCAGATATCTTTGATTTTATCCTTGAAAACGGCTCAACAACCTTAAAAATAACAGGTAAGGATTCAAAATATATTTATTATACCCAGAGCATAGGAGATAAACATTATTATGGCATGAGTTCTATAACAGAGGGCAACGGTGGCTACTACATTTTTGATTTTCTCTGCGAGCAGAAAAATAAGTCAAAGTATGAAGATAAGTTCAAGGATTGGGCTGCTTCAGTTGAGATAAAGTAAATAATTCAAGCTGTCCTTCGGGGCAGCTTTTTTGTTTTGCATAAAAATCTTGCTTTTTTCGTCAAAAAGGTGTAAAATGAATCATATGACACAAAATCTGCTTTCCGCATAAAATGTACTAATAATATGTGGAGGTGATCTTGTGTTGAATCTTATACTTCTTCTGGCTCTTGTGCTGGCGGTCGTTATTTGGTTTTGGGTGAAATGGTATAAGGTGCGAAATGTTGGCAAGCGTGGAGGATATTTGCTTATCCCATGCAAAAAGAATACACATGAGCTTGAACATATGGTAAAAAGCTGTTATTGGGAGGAGTTTTTTCAGCCTGAATATTATGGAAGAGAAATAATCCTCGTTCAGCTTGACAAAAGCGAGATAAATTATGTTTCAAAGCGTTTGGAACAGGATTATAGCATCGTTCACTGTGTTGATATAACTGAACTTGCAGATTTTATCAAGCGCAGAGAGCTGAAATGCCATGAAAAATAGATCATTCGGAGAATAATATGGAAGATTTAAAGACCCTCAAGGGTGAGGTTGACAGCATAATATTTAAAAGTGAGGACACAGGCTTCTGTGTGCTTATGCTTAACTGTGACAATGACCTTATCACAGTTGTTGGCGAAATGGGTGACGTTGAGGAGGGCGAAGATCTCGTTGTAACAGGGGAGTTTACTTCACATCAGAAGTTCGGCGAGCAGTTCAAGGTGCATATCTTTGAGCGTTCTTTGCCTACTACCTCTGCAGCGATTCAGCGTTATCTTGCAAGCGGTGCTATATCAGGTGTAGGGCCTGTACTTGCAAAAAAGCTTGTGAACAAGTTCGGGGACGATACCCTTGACATAATAGAAAATACTCCCGACAGGCTCACGGAGATAGACGGGATAACAGTGAAAAAAGCGGAAAAAATATCTCAGGAGTTCAAAACCACTTTTGCCGCAAGGTCTCTTATGTCATATCTTAACAAATTCGAGATAGAAACTTCTTATGGCATAAAGGCGTGGAAGCGTTGGGGCAACACTGCCGAGCAGATCATAAAATCAAACCCTTATGTGCTTTGTATTCAGGGCGTCGATCTGTCATTTTCCCGTGCGGACGCAGTTGCGGCAAAGTCTGATATCCCTGCTGACAGCGAGTGCAGGATAAAGGCAGGCATTACATATATCCTAAGACAAAACGCTGACCAAGGTCATACCTGCCTGCCTTTAGACAGTCTTGTGAAAACAGCGGTAAGTTATCTTGATGTTGATGATAAGCTTATAAAAAAAGTAATCGAGGATGAAACTGAGGAGGAAAACCTCTACTATTACGATAAGCATGGCAGACGTTTTGTTATGCTTGCAGATTTTTACAAAGCTGAGGACTACATAGCAAGGCGACTTGCCATAATGCGGCAGATCTCTTATGACAATAAGATAGATTTTTCCGAAGTAATCGATCTTGAAGAGGAAAATAATGGCATACAATATGAAAAAATACAGCGTGAAGCCATAAATCTTGCACTGTCAAAGGGTTTTCTTGTGCTGACGGGAGGACCGGGTACAGGAAAGACCACAACGCTCAACGCTATAATTTCTCTTTATCAGCAGCAAGGGCTTAACGTTATGATATGCGCACCAACAGGCAGAGCCGCCAAAAGGCTTTCTGACCTTACGGGATATGACGCAAAAACTATCCACAGGCTTCTTGAAGTGAAGCATACAAGCGGTGACACACTTGCGTTTATACATGATGAAAACAATCTTCTCGATTGTGACGCTTTGATAATCGACGAGATGTCCATGGTTGATTCCTGCCTTTTTGAAGCCGTTTTGAGAGCTATAAGCGTTACCTGTAAGCTCGTTCTGGTGGGGGACAGCGATCAGCTTCCGTCAGTAGGTGCAGGAAATGTGTTAAAGGATATTATTGACAGCGGAGTAATGTCTGTTGTAACACTAAAAGAGATCTTCAGACAGGCACAGGAGTCTGAGATTGTTATGAACGCCCATAAGATAGTAAACGGCGAGCATATCGACCTAGCCAGCAAGGATAAGGATTTCTTTTTTATGCAACGGCTTGAATACGGAGAACTTCAGGATCTTGTGGTGGAGCTTTGCAAAACAAGGCTGCCAAAAGCCTACGATTACTCGCCCATAGACGACATTCAGGTGCTTTCGCCTACACGTAAAGGTCCTGCGGGTACTGTGGAGCTAAACAAGCGTCTACAGCAGGAGCTTAATCCTCCTGCCGCAGGAAAATCAGAGGTCAAGACCCCTGTTTATACTTTCAGAAAAGGTGACAAGGTCATGCAGACCAAGAATGATTATGAAATTCTTTGGAAAAAGTATATAACCGAGGACAAGACCGAAAGTGGCGCAGGCATTTTTAACGGCGATATAGGCATAATAATTGCAGTGAACAAGATACTTAAAACTGTGACTATAGATTTTGAGGGCAGAATAGCCGTCTATGACGAGCAAATGCTGGATAATCTGGAGCTTGCCTATGCCATAACAGTGCATAAAAGCCAAGGTTCTGAGTTTGATGTTGTCATTCTCACTGTATTCGGTGGATTTGACAAGCTTTATTACAGAAATCTGCTTTACACAGCTGTGACAAGAGCTAAAAGAATGCTTATAATAGTTGGCTCGAAAAAGCGTGTTGATTTTATGATAGATAATAATAAACGCACTTTGAGGTATACTGCGCTTAAAAATATGCTAATGGAGCTTGTAGAGGGTGACGACAGTGGTCAGCAGACGCTTGATATATAAATTTCTGCTTGATTTTGTTTATCCTAATCGTTGTCCTATATGTGGAAGTTTTATAAAATGGGACGAGCTTTTGTGCAAAAATTGTGAATGTAAGCTGCCTTTTCATAAAGAAATATTGTGCGAAAAGTGCGGCAAGGATAAGTGCCTGGATCATGATTCACTGCATTTTGATAGCATTTATACTCTTATGAGATATGAGGATATCTGCGTGAAAGCAATACATCAGCTTAAAGACGACAGACAGCTTAATTTTGCGGAATATTCTGCGAAGCTTCTGGGTAACGTGCTAAGAGAAAATGGCGTTGCAGTTCAAGCGGATATCATCACATCAGTGCCAATGCACAGATCAAAACGCCGTAAAAGGGGATATGATCAGGCACAAAAGCTTGCACATTTCACGGCAGCTGAGCTTGGCATAAAAGAGAACTATCGCCTGCTTGGACGCACGAAAGATACCGCAGAACAGCATACTCTCACAGCCGCCGAGCGTAAAACACACGCAGAGGATATATATTTCTCACTGCCCGACCATGCTGACATAAAAGGTAAAAATGTCCTGCTATTTGATGATGTTTACACAACAGGTGCAACTCTCAATGTCTGTAGCAGGCTGTTAAAAGAGATGGGTGCTAAAAAGGTGTTTTGTGCAGCTATTGCCACCACCTTGCTCGATGAAAAACACAAAGAATAAAACAGACCGCCTTCGGTATAATAATATCGGGAGGCGGTCTTTATGATAACTGAGGAACAGTTTGCGGCGATAAAAAGACTTATCGTGTCTGAAAACTGCATGATAGACAGGTTTGAGCATTATGTGAGTGAGATAAAAGAGCCGCAGCTAAAGGAAGATATGCAAAAGCTTACAGCGGCTTTGAAAAATCAGCGTTCAGGGTTGCTCACAAGTCTGGAGGATAACAATGGTAACTGACGGAAATATAATAAAAGAAGCAAGATTCTTTGTCAAGGCGTATTCAAAGGAGTTTTGTCAGACCTACAGTGATCTATGCGGAAGTCCTTTTGCGGAGTGTATAAAAAGTGCGCTTGACGGTCAGCTTAGAATAGCAGAGAAGCTTGAAAGTCTTGAAAAAACATACTGTGACAAAACCAAGCTACCAATTGCAGACAGTATTGATGTGAACAGATTTTTATATAAGAACAGGGAAGATATGAGGTAAAAAGTCCGCAGATGCTCGCCTGCGGACTTTTGTTATTTTGATATATGTACGTCAAGTTGGTCGAATGGTATGGAAATGCCGTTTGCGTCAAAGCGTTCCTTTGCCTCTTTGAGAAATTTGTATCGTATCTCCCAGTAAGCATCGGTCGGTATCCATACACGCATGATAAGGATTATAGCGCTTGCACCATGCTCGCAGACAGCCACAAGCGGCTTGTCAGGCTCGTTTATTACCCTTGGCTCATCATTGAGCATTTCTCTAAGAATAGCCATTGCCTTGTTGTGGTCGTCATTGTAGCTGATAGAGAATTTCAGTTCAAGGCGACGTTTGTCGTCAGCAGTTATATTCGTAATAGTCGATTGTGAAACAACTCCGTTTGGTATAAATATCATCTTATTCTCAAGGGTCTTTAGGGTGGTGTAAAGTATAGAGATAGCGTCAACAGTTCCCTCTGAGTCGCCTATTTTTACATAATCACCGCATTTAAAAGGCTTTGAAAAAAGTATGATAAAGCCGCCTGCGACGTTTGAAAGACTGTTTTGAAGAGCAAGACCGATAGCAAGACCTGCTGCACCAATAGTTGCGACTATTGATGACATAGGTACTTGAAGTGCAGAAAGTGCCATTACTATTATTATAATAAGCAATACAGTGTGTACCACAGATGTGAGAAATTTATGTATAGTCACATCTGTTCGACGCATACTCAAACCTTTGTGCATGACCTTCAAAACAAGCTTGTCAAGAAGTATTCCTAAAAGAAAAATAACAGCCGCCGCAATAAGATGTGGTGTAAATTCCTCAAGCCAATTTAAAAATTTGTCAGACAAAAAAATCATCTCCGTAACATTATTATGTAAAGATATTATAACATCTTAACATGATATTTGCAAGTGTGCCCAATATATAAGTTTTTTTGCGTATTTATGCACTTTTATCAGAAATCATAACAAAAATAGGTGTTGACTTGGAGATAATTTTGTGAAAAAAATGTGGGAAAAAGTCTTGCTATTTGTGTGGCTTTGGTGTATAATAATATTAAGTTTTATTATACTTACAGTAAGGAGAATTTTTATGATCAATTTTCTTAACACTGCAGCTCAGATGGTTGCGGCAAAGAGTACGATCAGTCCAGACCAAAAAGATCTCGGTGCTGGAACTGTTGCCTCTGTCGTTATCACGGGTTTAGTTGTGGTATTTATCGGACTTGTTCTGCTTATTCTGCTTGTGTCGATATACGGCAAGATATTTGACGTTATCAACGGCAGAGCAGCAAGAAAGGCTGAAGAGGCAAAAAAAGCTGCTGAAGCTGCAAAGGCTGTTGCTAAGCCAGAGCCAATAAAGGCTGCTGCTCCTGTTGTAGAAGACGGCATTGAAGAAGAAACAGTTGCTGTTATCATGGCTGCAATTTCGGCTATGAGCAGTGCAGAGGGCAAGAAGCTCGTTCTTAAGAGCGTTAAAACTGCCAAGCCTCAAAGACCTGCATGGTCTACCGCAGGCATAATAGACAATACAAGACCATTTTAGTGCAGTTGACGTGAAAGGAACGTGATAATAGATGTCAATAATTAATTCATTTCTTGATACCATGGCGTCTTTGGCGTCACAGTCGGGTTTTGCGGGTTTCCTCGTAGACGGCGGCTGGAAAAATATCATAATGATACTTATTTCATTCGTATTTATGTATCTGGCTATTGCAAAGGGCTTTGAGCCACTTCTGCTTTTGCCTATCTCATTCGGTATGCTGCTTACAAACCTGCCATACGCTGAGATGTATCATCCAGACTTCTGGAACTATAAAACGGTTGCAGGCAATGACCACTATATAGATTACGGTCAGATACTTCAAAAGGGTGGTCTGTTGGATATCCTTTACATGGGCGTTAAGCTTCAGATCTATCCACCACTCATATTCCTTGGAATCGGTGCTATGACAGACTTTGGTCCGCTGATCGCAAGCCCTAAGAGCTTTCTTATGGGTGCTGCTGCACAGGGCGGTATCTTCTTTACATTCATCGGTGCGGCTCTCTTCGGCATGAGTGCTGCTGAGTGTGGTTCTATCGCTATCATCGGCGGTGCAGACGGTCCTACATCTATCTATGTATCTTCAAGACTTCTTACATCAAATAGTAATATCGGCGTTGGTACTATTGCACTTGCAGCCTATACATATATGGCTCTTGTTCCTATTATCCAGCCGCCTATCATGAAGGCTCTTACAACAAAGAAAGAGCGTTCTGTAGTAATGGGTCAGCTAAGACCTGTTTCTAAGGTAGAAAAGCTTATTTTCCCTATCCTCGTAACTATCGTTATCTCACTCATGGTTCCTTCAGCAGCTCCACTGGTTGGTATGCTCATGTTTGGTAACCTTCTTAAAGAGAGTGGCGTCTGCGACAGACTTGTTAAGACTGCTCAGAATGAGCTTATGAACATCATCACTATCTTCCTTGGCGTAACAGTTGGTGCAACAACACAGGCAGATAAGATCATGAACATTCAGTTTGCAGAAGTTATGGCACTTGGCGTTGTGGCATTCTCAATTGGTACAGCCTGCGGCGTACTTCTTGGTAAGCTTATGTATGTTCTTTCAGGTCACAAGATCAATCCTCTTATCGGTTCAGCAGGTGTATCTGCCGTTCCAATGGCAGCCCGTATCTCTCAGAAGGTCGGTCAGCAGGAAGTTCCTACAAACTATCTGTTGATGCACGCTATGGGTCCTAATGTTGCCGGCGTTATCGGTTCAGCCGTTGCTGCTGGTGTTCTTCTTACAATTGTAAGATAAGATCAGAAATTTTTCGGGACGATGAAAAGCATCGTCCCGATTTTTGTGTATAGTATAGGAGTGTTGATATGTCAGAAAGTAAATTTTTTGCAGTGATATCTCGTATGAAATATATAAATCGCTGGGCACTTATGAGAAACACGATCAATGAGAATATTAGCGAGCATTCACTTGAAGTTGCTTTTATCGCACATGTGCTTGCACTTATTAGAAATAAGCGATTTGGCGGTAATGTTTCTCCTGAGAGATGTGCGCTGCTTGCTATGTATCATGATGTCACCGAGATAATCACAGGTGACTTGCCTACGCCTATAAAATATTATAGCCATGAGATAAAAGGCGCATATGATGAGATCGAGCAGAAAGCCAAAAATACTCTGGTGTCTTATCTTCCTGATGATCTGAAAGAGGACTTTGAGCCGCTTTTCTGTAAAACTCCACAGGAAGAAGAAGCATGGACTCTTGTTAAAGCGGCTGATAAGCTTTCTGCACTTATAAAGTGCCTTGAAGAAAGACAAATGGGAAATACTGATTTTGCATCAGCTGAAAAATCTACACTTGAATCTATTGTCGCAATGAATATTCCAGAAGCAAATGTTTTTCTTGATGAATTTATTCCAGCTTATACATTAACTCTTGACGAACAAGCTTGACAATGCCCCAGTGGTGTTGTATAATAGAAACTGAAATTATAGGACAATATTAAGTGGGAAGATATTGAATTAACGGAGGCTTTCAATTGGATATTATCGTTTCTGCGTCGCTGCTTGCCTGCGACTTTTCAAACCTTGCGTTCGAGATAAAGCGTGCTGAGGACGCTGGTGTTGACTGGATTCATTATGATGTCATGGACGGAATGTTTGTGAGAAATATAAGTTTTGGCGAACCGCTTTTGAAAAGTGTTGGCAAAAGCATAACAGTTCCAGTAGACGTTCATCTCATGATTTGCGATCCTATCAGATATATTGATAACTACGCAGATCTTGGAGCTGACCTTATAACTTTTCATTATGAGGCGGCTGATGATCCGCAAGCTGTTATTGACAAAATACATTCGAGGGGGATAAAGGCAGGAATCTCCATTAAGCCTGCAACACCTGTAAGTGCGATCCAGCCATTTCTTAAATCTGTTGATATGGTACTCGTTATGACAGTAAACCCAGGTTTTGGCGGTCAAAAGTTTATTCCTGACACTCTCGAAAAAATAAGCGAAGTGAGATATCTAATTGACCAGACGGAAAGGGATATCAGACTTCAGGTTGACGGTGGCGTAAATCTCGAAACTGCCGGTTTGCTTAAAGAATCGGGTGCAGACACTTTAGTAACGGGAACATATGCTTTTAAGGCAAACGATATGCCAGAGGCTGTTAAGCTTCTAAGAGAAATAGTTTAGTTTTTCAAAAGGAGTACTGCTCAATAATGGGCTGTACTCCTTTATTTGGTTTATAATCACGTTGTCAGTAGTACAGGTTTTCAGTAAAGCTTTTTTCGCAACTGTTGAGCGTGCGTATCCTATGGTGAAGATTAGAGCATGACCACTAGGAAGCTGATACAGACTGCTTTTTATAATCTTTTCGGAGTATTTTTTGTGTATTTCAGTAGCTTTTGATATTAGCTCGTTTGGATCGTAGCTGATTATGGCAAGTTCAGTGGTGTGATGATTGTCGTTTTTAGGTAGTATAAAATATATGTTTATTGTTTCTTCACTTGTCAAAGCAACATCAACTTCAATATTTCCTTCGGATATTTTTATAAGTCCTGTCTCCTTGAGTATAAACATGAGTTCAGATAAAAAATCTTTGCTTCTTTTGTTGTTTTTCTCAAAATCTTCAAAGGATATATTCATTATCCGCATATCTTTTTCGTTAAGAATAACTTTTATTTCATACTCTGACAGCCTTTTTATCTCCAAAACAAACACCCCTTATGTATAATGTCAGTCTGTGCTGTATCATTATACTCATAAGGGGTGATTTTTGTGAAAATTTGTTTATGAAAGCTGGTCGGAAAGTTCTGCCCATTCGTCCATTTTCTGGTCAAGGGCGGTTTTGGCTTCTTCAAGCTCTTTGCATTTCTCGCTCATTTTGCTGTAGTCGGAAGCTATCTCAGGGTCAGATATGGCATTTTCAAGTTCAAATATCAGAACTTCTGTGTCTTCGATCTCCTTTTCAAGTTCTCTTATGCGGTTGCGTTTTTGAGCGTCAGCAGCACGCTGTTCCTTACTGCGATATTGTCTTGCTTTCTTTTCTTTGTACGCTTTTTCCTCTTCAGCCCGCTTTATCTCTGCTTCGCTCTGCATCTTGAGCTGACGGGCAGCGTTCACCGCTTCGCTGTATGCGTCAAAGTTGCCCTCGTATGAGTTCACCTCATCATGCTTTATCTCTATTATCCTGCTTGCTACCTTGTTGAGTAGATATCTGTCATGAGATACAAGGATTATCGTTCCACCAAACTCTGCCAAAGCGTCCTCCAGCACTTCTTTTGTGCTTAGGTCAAGGTGGTTTGTAGGCTCGTCAAGCACAAGTACATTTCCACGATTGAGAGCCATTATGGCAAAGCAAAGCTTCGCCCTTTCGCCACCGCTGAGAACAGAAATAGGCTTGAACACATTCTCGCCTGTAAGCAGAACTGCACCTAGTACACTTCTTGCCTGTTGTTCTGATAATCTTGGATAGCGATCCATTATTTCTTCAAGCACTGTCTTACGGGGATCAAGTATAGCGTGTTCCTGTTCAAAATAGGATATCTTCACGTTTCCGCCCCAGCTTATATTCCCACCCTCGTGTGGGATAATGCCTTGGATAAGTTTCAGTATGGAAGTTTTTCCGATACCGTTTGCACCGATTATAGCAACGTGCTCTCCACGGCGAACGTTCATGGTAAGTGACTTTATAAGCTCCTTTTTGTCAGCACCATCGCCAACAACCAGCGGACAGTCAACAACTCGTACGATATCCTTTGTTGGTTCAATATCATATTCAAGCTTTATCTTTGGAGGTTTTGAGTACATAAGCGGTTTGTCGATACGCTCGATACGGTCAAGCATATGCTGTCTTGACTTCGCCATTTTTGAGGTTGACGCCCTGACGAGATTTTTCGCCACATAGTCCTCAAGCTTTGCTATCTCTTTTTGCTGTGCCTCATATTCTTTGAGCTGACGCTCTGAGTTCATTTTCTTTTGCACAAGATAGGAGGAATAGTCCCCTCGATATGATGTGAGCCTGCCTTGTTCTATCTCACATATTCTCGTACAGACCTTGTTTAGAAAATATCTGTCGTGTGAAACTATGATTATTGCACCCTTGTAGCCTTTGAGATAGTCCTCTAACCACATGAGCGTTTCAAAATCAAGGTGGTTGGTAGGCTCGTCAAGTATAAGCAGATTAGGCTCTTCAAGAAGAAGCTTAGCTAGTGCAAGACGTGTTTTTTCACCGCCTGAAAGGGTAGAGATTACTCTGTCTGTAGGTGTTGAGCCAAAGCCCATGCCGTTAAGCACCTGCTTTATTTTTACATCTATCCTATATCCGTCCCGAGCCTCAAAGTATGAAGAAAGCTCGGCATATTCGTGGCTTATACTGTCAATATCTCCGCCATCTGCCATTTTCTTTTCAAGGACTTTCATTTTATCCAGTGTTTCAAGGAGGGGAGCGAAAGCGTTCTTCATTTCCTCACCTATGGTAAGTTCAGAATTAAGTCCGCTGTTCTGCCTTAAAAAACCAATGGAAGCCTTGCCTGCGATATTCACAGAGCCTAGTCCTTCGGGGGTCTTGTCATAGCCCTCACTGCCTGTAATGATATTAAGCAGGGTAGACTTTCCGCATCCGTTTACGCCGATAAGTCCAACGGCTTCTCTGTCTTCAACTGTGAAATTTATATCCTTGAGCAGTGCCTGCCCATTGAAATATTTGTAAAGATGTTCAACATTCAATAACATTGTATATTTCTCCTGTAACAATTATCAGAACTTATTATACACTATTTTCTTCTTGATTTCAACCTTTTTTATTTTATTGCCACACTTATGCCATGCTTAATAAAAAAATATGAAAAAAGTGCGTAAAACTATGTACTTTTTGATCGAGATGTGGTATAATGAAAACAAGTCTATAATTTTAGTCTTGATAGGCTGATTATTTTATCCGAAAGGACGGGTGATGTTAGGGTTGGAGCAGAAGCTTTCTTTGTATGGTTTTAATAATCTAACCAAGACCCTTAGCTTTAACATATATGATGTATGTTATGCCAAAACTGAAAGAGAACAAAAGGAATATATTGCTTATATTGACGAGCAGTATAATTCAGAAAGACTTACGAAAATTCTTTGCGACGTTACTGAGATGATAGGCGCAAGGATACTTAATATATCAAAACAGGATTATGAGCCGCAGGGTGCGTCTGTGAACGTGCTTATTGCTGAAAAAGCCCTCGATGAGGACAGTATCGACCACTCGTGCAATCAAGGAAAAATAGGCGGCGATGTGCCTGAAATGATACACGCTCACCTTGACAAAAGCCATGTAACTGTTCACACATTTCCTGAATATCACCCAGACAACTCCATTTCCACATTCCGAGTGGATATAGACGTTTCTACTTGCGGAACTATTTCTCCGCTAAACGCACTGAATTATCTTATTAGCAGCTTTGACTCTGATATTATAACTATTGATTACCGAGTAAGAGGCTTTACGCGAGATGTTTTGGGAAAGAAGTTTTTTATCGATCACAAGATAACTTCGATTCAGGATTATATAGATAAAAATACGCTGACTAAATATGACGCAATAGATGTCAATGTTTACCAGTCGAACATTTTCCATACCAAGCTTCTCATTAAGGATATCGACTTGCAGAATTATCTTTTCAAGCAGGACGTATATGAGCTTACGCCGAAGCAAAGGCTTGACATAACAGATAGTCTGCGCCGTGAGATGATCGAGATATACAGCGGCATGAACATATACTGATAAGGTAGTGATAGATTTGAACTTAACACAGAATAACGCACCTGTGTATGAGGCTTTAAAAAAACATATGAGGAACAGAGTGGTGCGTCTTGACGTACCTGGTCACAAGGGCGGAAGAATGAATAAGGAGCTTCGTGACTTTTTGGGCGTGGATTGTCTGAAGTGCGATGTGAACTCTATGAAGCCACTTGACAACCTTTGTCACCCTGTTTCTGTAATAAAAGACGCTGAAATGCTTGCCGCCGAGGCATTCGGTGCTAAGCACGCATTTTTTATTGTAAACGGCACAACTGCTGCAGTTCAGACGATGATATTTACAAGCTGTAAGGCAGGAGATAAGATAATAATGCCGAGAAACGTTCACAGAAGTGCTATCAATGCACTTGTTGTGTGCGGTGCTATACCTGTTTATGTAAACCCAGGCACAAATAAACGGCTTGGAATACCTCTTGGAATGTCCGTTAAGGACGTTGAAAAAGCTATCAAGGAAAATCCTGATGCAAAGGCTGTTTTGGTGAATAACCCGACTTATTACGGAATTTGCTCTGATATAAAAAGCATCGTCAAGCTTGCCCATGAGCATGGTATGTTGGTGCTTGCGGACGAAGCACATGGCACTCACCTTTATTTTGGTGAGGGTCTGCCTTGCTCTGCAATGGCGGCAGGAGCAGATATGGCGGCAGTATCAATACACAAAACAGGAGGAAGCCTAACGCAGTCATCGCTCCTTCTTTGTGCAGACACTGTTTCAGAGGGTTATGTAAGACAGATAATTAACCTCACTCAGACCACGAGTGGCTCTTATCTGCTTATGGTATCCCTTGACCTTGCAAGAAAAAATCTTGCGCTCAACGGCAAGGAGCTTTTTAAAAAGGCAGTTGACTATGCCGATTATGCAAGGGAAGAGATAAATAAGATAGGTGGCTATTACGCTTTCGGTCGGGAGCTTGAAAACGGTGACGATATCTTCGCATTTGACAGCACAAAGCTTTCCGTTCACACAAGAGCCATGGGATTGGCAGGTGTTGAGGTCTATGACATTCTCCGTGACGATTACGACATTCAGATAGAGTTCGGTGATATCGGAAATATACTTGCTATAGTTTCCGCAGGAGATAGAGAGCTTGAGATAGAGCGTTTTATATCCGCACTTTCCGAAATTAAAAGGCTTTATTCAAAAGACCCGTCAGGAATGTTTGACCACGAATATATCAATCCTATCGTTGAGATACCGCCGCAGCAAGCTTTCTACAGCGAGAAAAAATCAGTGCCTATCGAAGAAAGCAACGGTATGATATGCGGAGAGTTTGTTATGTGCTATCCGCCGGGAATACCTATCCTTGCCCCTGGTGAAAAGATAACTTCCGACATACTTAATTATATCGCATACTGTAAAGAAAAGGGCTGTTTTCTTACAGGTACGGAGGATCTTGAGATAAACAACATAAACGTAGTGGTAAATTCATAGAGAGGAGATACATTTTATGGATCTTTGGTTTACTGAGAAACATACGGACGATGTTAATTTCACCATTCGTGTAAAAAAACAGCTTTATTCTAAAAAAAGCTATTATCAGGAAATAGACGTTTTTGACACATATGAGTTCGGCAGGGTATTAGTGCTTGACGGCTTTATAATGCTTACCGAAAAGGACGAGTTCATCTATCATGAAATGGTAACTGCAGTTCCTATGGCGGTCAATCCTGAGATAAAAAAGGTGCTTGTTATTGGTGCGGGGGATGGTGGAACTATCCGTGAGCTTTGCAGATATAACACTATTGAAAAGATAGATATGGTGGAGATAGATGAGCAGGTGGTGAACGTGTGCAAAGAGTATCTTCCACAGACAGCCTGTGCATTTGACGACCCTAGACTTACCCTCTATATTGAGGACGGTCTGAAATTCGTTCGCCGCAAGGAAAATGAATATGACCTTATTATAGTTGACTCCACAGACCCGTTTGGACCGGGAGAGGGACTTTTTACAAAAGAATTTTACGGCAACTGCTCAAAGGCGCTCACAGATCAGGGAATATTGATAAACCAACATGAAAGCACTTATTATGATTCCTATGTGGATATGGTAAAGCGCACACACAGAAGAATAGGCAGTGCGTTCCCAGTTTCAATGGTCTATCAGACACATATACCTACCTATCCGTCGGGTCATTGGCTTTTCGGCTTTGCCTCGAAAAATCTTCACCCTATATATGACCTTAAGGCTGATGAGTGGAAAAAGTTCGGCATAAAGACAAGATATTATAACACAGAGCTTCACAAGGGCTGTTTCGCACTGCCGAATTACGTCCTTGATGTACTTGAGGACTGTGACTAAAGGAGAGAAGTATGGAAAAGAATGTTCATACCTTTATAGGCTGTGATTGTGAATATGATGATTCTAAGATAGTCCTTTTCGGCGCACCATATGACAGTACAACTTCGTTCAGACCGGGTACAAGATTTGCAAGCTCTGCAATGCGCAATGAGAGCTTCGGCATTGAGACTTATTCACCATATCAAGATAAGGACCTCCTTGATGTGAATGTGTTCGACAGCGGCGACCTTGAAGTGCCATTTGGCAATCCTGAGGGCGCACTGAGGGATATCCATGACCGCACTGCTGAAATACTTGACGACGGCAAAGTGCCTTGCATGATAGGCGGCGAACACCTTGTCACTCTCGGTGCGATTAGAGCTGTGGCAGAGAAATATCCAGATCTGCATATCGTTCACTTTGACGCTCATGCCGATCTGAGGGACGATTACCTTGGTGTGAAAGAGTCACACGCCTGTGTGCTTCATAGATGCTGGGATATTGTGGGCGACGGAAAGATATATCAATTTGGCATTAGAAGCGGTGACAGGGACGAGTTCAAGTTTGCGAAAGAGCATACTTTTATGGAAAAGTTCGGCTTCTTCAGACTTGACAGCATAGTAAAAAAACTTCAGGGAAAGCCTGTTTACTTTACACTTGATCTTGATGTGCTTGATCCTTCAGAGTTTCCCGGCACTGGTACTCCAGAGGCAGGCGGAGTTACTTTTAAGGAGCTTATGTTCGCAGTGGAGGAAGTTGCAAAGCTCAATATCGTGGGTTTTGATGTGAATGAGCTGTCCCCTGTTTACGATCAGACAGGACGTTCAACAGCACTTGCCTGCAAGCTGCTGAGAGAGATACTTTTGTATTTTTATAAGTAAATAAGTATAATTGATAAAATAGAAAGGAATGATCTAATATGTCAAGAGCATTGATAATCGGTGCAGGCGGAGTTGCAGGTGTAGTTATACACAAGTGCTGTCAGAACAGCGAGGTATTTACTGATATCTGTATCGCCAGCAGAACAAAGTCAAAGTGCGATAAATTCAAGGAGGAACTTCAGGATAAGACAAAGACAAATATCACAACTGCACAGGTGAACGCAGACAACGTGCCTGAGCTTGTGGCTCTTATGAAAGAGTATAAGCCTGATATTTGTATCAACGTGGCTCTGCCTTATCAGGATCTTCACATTATGGACGCTTGTCTTGAGTGTAAAGTAGACTATGTTGACACAGCAAACTATGAGCCTGAGGACACTGCAAAGTTTGAATATAAGTGGCAGTGGGCTTATAGAGAGAGATTTGAAAAGGCTGGTATCACAGCGCTTCTCGGATCTGGCTTTGACCCAGGTGTAACAGGTGTTTTCTGTGCATATGCTCAGAAGCATTATTTTGACGAAATAAACTATATAGATATCCTCGACTGTAACGGAGGCGATCATGGCTATCCATTCGCAACGAACTTCAATCCTGAGATAAACATAAGAGAAGTTTCCGCAAAGGGTTCTTATATTCAGGACGGCAAGTGGGTAGAAACTGAGCCAATGGAGATAAAGAGAGTTTATAACTTCGATCAGGTGGGCGAAAAGGATATGTATCTTCTTCATCACGAAGAGCTTGAATCACTTGCGCTCAACATCAAGGGTATCAAGAGGATTCGTTTCTTCATGACATTTGGTCAAAGCTATCTTACACACCTTAAATGCCTTGAGGACGTGGGCATGACATCTATCGAGCCTATTGACTTTGAGGGCAAGAAGATAGTACCGCTACAGTTCCTTAAAGCAGTTCTTCCTGATCCAGCTTCACTCGGTCCAAGAACAAAGGGTAAGACAAATATCGGTTGTATCTTCCAGGGCAAAAAGGACGGCAAGGACAAGACATATTACGTTTACAACGTATGCGATCATCAGGAGTGCTATAAGGAAGTCGGTTCACAGGCTATCTCCTACACAACAGGCGTGCCTGCAATGATAGGCGCAATGATGATACTCACAGGCAAGTGGAAAAAGCCGGGCGTACACAATATAGAGGAGTTTGATCCGGATCCATTCATGGACGCACTTAACAAGTGGGGTCTGCCTTGGACAGAGAACTTTGATCCTGTTCTTGTTGACTAATAGGAGAAAAAAATGAAGATCGAAGAAGCTTTTGCGAGATATCTCGGACAAGAGGTGCTTGTTTATACAGTTTCGCAGGGAGGTTCGCTTTCATCAGTTATAGACTGCACACTTGAAGAGATAGGCGATGGCTGGGTGAGTGTTACTCAGGGTGATGACCGAAACGAAAGTATCGTGAATACAGCCAATATCATCAGGATAAGAGAGTATCCACGAAACAAAAACGGCAAAAAGAAAATGGTTTTTGATTAAAGGTGACGAAAAGTGAAAACCAAAACAAAAAAAATGATAGCACCAGTTGTGATAGTTGCTTTGATATCTATTTATTATATAGCTATTGGCGTTATTTTTGCATATATGAATGGTGTTCCTATGCTTGCAAAGATAATTGCTCTGGTAGTTCCTGCATTGCTGTCAGGCGTTGCGATAACGGTGCTTATTCAGCGTATAAAAGAAATAAAGAAGGGCGAAGATGATGATCTTAGTAAATACTGATTATATTTCTGGCAAAAAGCTTGAAATGCTTGGGCTTGTCAAAGGCTCAACTATCCAGACCAAAAATGTCGGAAAGGATATCATGCAGAGCTTTAAAAATCTTGTTGGCGGAGAACTTACTGCCTATAATGAGATGATGAATGATGCAAGAGCTCTTGCCACGAAGAGAATGGTGGTTGAAGCTGAACAATTGGGTGCTGATGCAGTAGTTAATATAAGATATGCTTCATCTGCTATTGCGGCAGGCGCGGCTGAGGTGATTGCATACGGAACAGCAGTAAAATTTATGGGGGACGAGTAAATGATATTGATGATAGACGATGTTAAAATGGTAAATGCTGATATGTTTTACCCATATGTCAGCAAGGCGCTTGCTCATGATATGGATTCTATAGCTAACGGCGACAAGCTTTATGAGAAGCTATGTGAAGTCGAAGAGCCATTGGAAATAATGATACATGACTTTGACGATATTCCTGAGGAGAGTCTTGAATTTGCCAAGGGTGTTCTTAGTGTTTTTATGGACGCAAGAATGAAAAACAAAAATATTACAGTAAACTTTATCAACGATGGTTCATATAGATGAGCTGTGGAGGAAAAGAATGTTTGATATTTCTAAGGTGAAAACCCCTTGTTATGTTGTTGACGAAGCAAAGCTTCTAAAAAATCTGACTATCTTGGATAATGTCATGGAGAAAACGGGTTGTAAAATACTTTTGGCACAGAAAGCTTTTTCCATGTATAGCACATATCCTATGATATCACAGCACTTGAAAGGCACTACCGCCAGCGGTCTTTATGAGGCAAAGCTTGGCAGGGAAGAGTTTGACGGAGAAGTTCATGTTTATTCTCCTGCATACACAGAAAAGGACATGAATGAGCTTGTTCAGATATGCGACCATATCGTGTTCAACTCACCAAAACAGTGGCAGAAATTCAAGGGCATTGTTGAAAAAAGCGGCAGGAAGATATCCTGCGGAATAAGGTGCAATCCTGAGTATTCGGAGATCAAAACTGATATCTACAATCCATGCTTCAAAAATTCAAGGCTCGGAACAACTTTAGATAATTTTGATGACAGTCTTATCGATGGCATAGATGGTCTGCATTTTCATACTATGTGTGAGCAAGGCTCTGATGTGCTAAAAAGAACGATACCACATATTGAGGAGAAGTTCGGCAAGTATCTTTACAATATGAAATGGATAAATCTTGGTGGTGGACATCACATAACCCGTGATGACTATGACCTAGATACCCTTATCGAGTGTGTGAATTATCTTCATGACAAATATGGTGTTCAGGTCTATCTTGAACCGGGCGAGGCTGTTGCACTCAATGCAGGATATCTTGTTTCAGAGGTGATAGACACGGCTAAAAACGGCATGGATCTTGCTATCCTTGATGCCTCAGCAGCCTGTCATATGCCTGACGTTCTGGAAATGCCTTACCGACCGAATATCATCGGTTCAGGGCAGGCAGACGAAAAGGCTTACACCTATCGCCTTGGCGGTCCGACCTGTCTTGCAGGAGATATAATCGGTGACTATTCCTTTGACGAGCCTCTTAAAGAGGGTGACAGGCTTGTTTTCTGTGATATGGCTATATATTCTATGTGTAAAAACAACACTTTCAACGGAATGCCTTTGCCGTCAATATATCTTCAAAAGCTTGACGGCGAGTTGGAGCTTATAAAAGAGTTCGGCTATGATGATTTTAAAATGAGATTATAAGAAAAAGCGGTCTGATTTTTGGTCAGATCGCTTTGTTTATGTTTTATTTATGCAAGGCAGTGTTTTTCGATTTCTTTCATAACGCTGTTGTCATTGTTTGAGCCTGTCATGAAATTTGCTACCTTTTTAATAGACTCATGAGCATTTGACATTGCAAAGCTGTAGTAAGAATTGTTGAGCATATCAACATCGTTAAGATAATCGCCGAAAGCCATGGTTTCTTCATATCGTACACCAATGCGGTTTTCTATGGTTCGCAGTGCAGTGCCTTTTGTTACGCCTTTATTCATTATATCCGTCCAGTATTTACCTGAAAGCTGCACATTGAAATTTTCGCCGAAACGTTCTTCAAGCTTGCAGTAGCCGTCATTTTCAATGCCGCTTTCTTCAAAAACGGCTATCTTGAAAACATCATCGTCAACAAGGGTGAGATCCTCCATCTTTACTTGATTTACATAGTATGAAGCAATTTCTTGGTGCTGACTATCATTTCTTGAGTTATGCCATGTGCCATTTTTTCCGCAAAGAAGGACTGTAAGTCCTAATTTGTCGCAAAATCTAACAGCTTCTTTAACAGTATCCTTTGGCAACACTGAAACCGAAAGAAGTTTTCCTTTATCAACAACATATGCACCATTGTCGCAAATAAATGTCATGTCGTCAAGATATTCAGAAAACTGTTTTTTTAGCGTACAGTAGCTTCTGCCACTTGAAATAACAAATCTGATATTTTTATTAAACAGCCGTTTTACTATGTTGTCAAAATTTTCGGGAAGCTGCTTGTTATTGTCAAGCAAAGTGCCGTCCATGTCAGTTGCAATAAGTTTTATCATTGTTTTCCTCCGTGCTCATTGTTATGCTCAGACATTCATATTATAATGTATTTCTATACTATTTTCAATTATTTTTGATTTTTGACAAAAAACTTTGTCGATTTTAATATATTTATTCCATATAAACAAAAGCACATTGAGATTATTGTACAGTTAAATTATTTGAACATACATAAAATGTAAATTGTTTTACGCGATTATTACAAAAGTGAAAAATAGCTGAAATTTCAGCTTAATTTGTTGACATTAAGGTTCAATGGGAGTAAAATATACTTTGTTCAAGGAATATTGCCTTTAAATTAGTTGGCTAGTTTGAGGAAAGTTTTGTGTATTTCACTGAAAAGGTTTTAATATGCTTGACTTTTATCAGAAAAAATTATACAATATTCTTTGCGACTGAATAAAGTAAATTGAAAAGGAGATATAAATGAATAAGGTCATAACAAAGATCCGCAGCGGAATAGGCGGATATCTGAAGGATAACATCTTGTTTCTAACATTTGTATTTGCATCTGTTCTGAATGGATTTCTTCTTAGAGCATTTACTGTTAAGTTTAATTACAGCCAGATAAAACCGCTCATGGCTGATATGGCAGTTATACTGTTGCTTGCTCTAATTTCATATGTGTTTAAAAAGCCAAGAAAGCAATTTGTATATTTGCTTATACTCACCATAATTTTTTCTATTCTTTGTACGGCAAATTCTATATACTATACAAATTATAAGTCGTTTATCTCAGTGTCGCTTATTTCAACGGCTTCACAGCTCGGCGGAGTAATGGACGCTGTTACTGAGAACATCATGGAACCAAAGGATCTTATTTTCCTGTGGGATATCCCTGTGATCATAGTTGTGTACATACTTCTTAAAAGACGTACAAGAGATTATATCACCGAGGTCAAGGAAAAGAGAAAGCGCCGTGGATATGCTCTTGGAACATTTTGTGTTTCCATAGGTCTTGCAGGAATATTTTGCTCAACACTTACCGGCACTGATTATTCAAGACTTGCTAAGCAGTGGAACAGAGAATATGTTCTTGGCACTTTTGGCCTTTACACATATCAGTTCAGCGATGTTATTTCCTGCACTCATGCGAAAATAAACATGATGTTTGGTTACGAGGAGAGCGAGGAGGTTTTCAATAAGTTCTATGACGATAAGTCAAAGACTGAAGAAACTTCCGAAAAGAGTAACAAGTACACAAATATTTTCAAGGATAAGAACATTATAGTTATCCACGCTGAAAGTTTTCAGCAATTCTGTATGGATACATATATAAACGGAGAAGAGCTTACGCCTAATATGAACAAGCTTGCGAGAGAGGGCCTTTATTTCTCAAATTTCTACGCTCAAGAGAGCGTGGGAACAAGCTCAGATAGCGAGTTTACCTTTGCTTCTTCACTTATGCCAGCTTCAAGCGGTACAGTTGCTATCAACTATTGGGACAGAGATTACACAACTACCCAGAAAATGCTTAAGAAGAAGGGCTATTATACTTTCAGTATGCACGGCAACAACGGCTCTTACTGGAACAGACTTAATCTACATCATTCCCTTGGTTATGATGATTTCTTTAACTATAACAAAGATTTTAACATTGATGAAACTATTGGTCTTGGTCTGTCAGACAAATCGTTCTTCAGACAGGCAGTGCCTAAGATCGAGAAGATAAACAAGGAGCATGATAAGTGGTATGGTGCGTTCCTTATGCTCACAAACCATACGCCGTTTACTGACATTGAGCGTGTGAGCGACTATGAGGTAGATTTCAAGTATAAGATGTACAACGAAGAGGACGGGATGTATGAGGAAAAATCTGCACCGTTCCTTGAGGGTACAAAGCTTGGATCTTATTTTAAGTCTGTTCACTATGCAGATCAGGCTATCGGTCAGTTCATGACAGACCTTGACAATGCAGGACTTCTTGATAACACTGTAGTTGTTATTTATGGTGACCATGACGCAAAGATAAAGGCAGAGGAGTATGACCGATATTTCAACTATAATCCTTTCACCGATTCTGTGCTTACAGAAGATGACGAGGGATATGTTCCTGTTGATGATTTCTACTATAACCTCAACAGAAAAGTACCTTTTATAATCTGGTCAAAGGACGGCGGCTATGAGCCTACAGAGGTCAAGCAGATAATGGGCATGTATGACGTTCAGCCAACACTTGGAAATATGTTTGGCTTCTCAAATGTCTATGCACTTGGTCATGATATCTTTTCTGTTGCTGATAACGAAGAAAATGTTGTTATCTTCCCAAACGGCAATTTTGTAACAGATACTGTTTACTATGATAGCCAGAAAAACACATATTTTGATCTTACGGATTACAAAAATGTGGCAACGTCGGTGTCATGCAATCAAGTATATAAAGATGATCCTAACCCAGTGTATATGGACGACGATCAGGGTCTGTTCAAGACCACTGTGAATGAAACGTACTGTCAGGATTCTTGTAACGCACGAATAAACGATGGTGTTGTGGACGAGGATTATATCAGCAATTATTCTAATTATGCCGAGGAGCGAATTAACATTTCCAATGCTATAATCTACTATGATATGATATATAAGACCGACCACGGTTTCAGCAACAACAATATGAACAGTGACAATTCATCGTCAGGTGCTAATTCTGTTTTTGCACCGCCTGAGAATAAGAGAACATTTGGCAGACACGCTGCATAATAAAAATCGGAGCAGAGTATGACACTCGGCTCCGATTTTTTTGTTGTATCTTAAAAAGCATAAAAAAAAGACTAGCGAAGCTAGTCGATTTTTTGGAATATTCAAGCATTAAGCTCTTTCTACCTTACCTGAACGCAGGCATCTTGAGCAAGCGTAAATGTGACAAGGAGTGCCGTTTACAACAGCTTTAACTCTCTTTACATTTGGCTTCCAAGTTCTGTTTGTTCTTCTGTGTGAGTGTGATACCTTGATACCAAAAGTAACGCCCTTACCGCAGATCTCGCATTTTGCCATTACGCTGCACCTCCTTTACCCTTAAAAATGCAATACTATTATTCACAATATTTAATATTATAGCATAACTGAAAAGAAATTGCAAGGGCTTTTTGAGATTTTTTTTGAAATTTCCGTAAAATCGTATATATTTATAGTTTTCGATTAAAAATAAAGACAAAATGCCTTGAAATTTCATTGAAAATAGTGTATAATTACACTTGTGATTTGTGTAATTTTGTTTTGAAATGACAGGAGGTCATGAAAATATGGATCCGCAGAAAATTCTTGATTACGGTGCAAAGCTCATCGTAATTTTCATGTGTATACCTATCCATGAGTACGCTCACGCATGGGCGGCAACAAAGCTTGGGGATGATACCCCACGCTATCAGGGTAGACTTTCCCTTAACCCTCTTGCACATCTTGACCCTATTGGTGCATTGTGCATATTCTTCATAGGTTTTGGTTGGGGTAAACCTGTTCAGGTAAACCCTATCAGGTTTAAGAATTACAGGAAGGGCATGGCACTCACGGCAGCTGCAGGTCCTATCTCAAATATCATAATGGGACTTATCGGAATAGTTCTTTATAAGCTTTTCTATGTGCTTTATATAGTGCATTATTCTATAGCTCTTTACTATGTGTCGCTTATATTATATTACTTTACAGCTATAAACGTGGGACTTGCAATGTTCAACCTTATACCTATCCCGCCGCTTGACGGTCAGAAGATACTTTCTTACTTTACAAGCAGTAAGGTAGATCGCTTTATGGCACAGTATCAGAACTATATCGCTATTGCATTTATGATACTCGTTGTAACAGGCGTTCTTGATACGCCTATAGGTTGGTTACAAAATGGTATGTTCTGGATAATGGATAAGCTTACGTTCTGGGTTGACCCTATACTAAAAGCGATATTTTTGAAATAAAACTGTTCACGAAAGGAAAAACGTAAATGAGTGCTGCTCAGTTCAAGCTGGATATGTTTGAAGGACCGCTTGACTTGCTTCTTCACCTTATCAGCAAGCACAAACTGAATATTTACGATATTGAGATATCTTTGCTCCTTGAACAGTATATGGACTATATCAATGATCTTGACCACGAGGATTATGAGGATGCCGCTGATTTTCTTGAAATGGCGGCACGCCTTATATACATAAAGACCTGTTCGCTTCTGCCTCATGACGAGGAGTCAAAAGAGCTTAAAAAAGAGCTTGAAGGCAGGATCATCGAGTATTCTCTGTGCAAACAGGCGGCACAGACTCTCCGTGAAGTTTACGTTGGCGACCTTGTTTTTATAAGGACGGCGATAAAGCTTCCTGTAAACAAGACCTATACCCGTGAGCATGACCCTCAGTGCCTTTATGACGCTTATATGGGCATATCAAAGAAAGCCCGTGAGAGCGTTCCGCTGAAAGCGAAGATGTTTGAGCCGATAGTTTCACATAAGATAGTATCGGTCACATCGAAGATAATCCATGTCCTTAAAAGACTTTATAAGCATGGTGAATGCGATATGGGCGACCTTTATGACGGCATGACGGAGAAAAGTGAGAAAGTCGCTACTTTTCTTGCTATATTGGAGCTTACAAAGTCTGGCAGGATATTTCTCAATGACGATAACTCAAAGATTTTTTTCAACAAGGCTTCAAAGAACAAAAAAGTCGAGTCCGACTTCGATAAGCCTGTTGTTATCGAAAGCGAAACGACAGAAGCTGTCCCCGAGCCTGAGCCTATAGAAAATATACTTGACGATGAGCCTTCGAATGAGATAGAAGAAGTTGCTGATGTTGACGCAGAGCGTGAAGAAGCTTCTCAGTCAAAGCGGTATATATCTGCAAAATCCGAGCGCATATCAGGTGAATTCATTGCGGCGTATGCTCCGGTGAAGTCAGCTGAGGAGGTCATGGCAGAAATGGAGCAGATATCTGAAAAGATAGACAGTGTTGATTTATATACCGAGCCTGCTATTGCAAAGCTTGAGCCCGAACAGCCTGACGAAGCAACTATGGAGGAGATAAGGCTAATCGAACAGCTTGCGGATATCACCCCTGACACAGTGTTCAAGCCTAATTACTGGGCAAAAAGAAGATATTATTGGGGATATTCACCTGTGGGCGATGACGGAGACAATAATTTCTGGTGCTACGGATAAAATAAGAAAAGGGATAATCTATGGAACATTCAAATATACAGGCAGCCGTCGAGGCTGTGCTTTTTGCAAGCGGAGAGCCTGTGGAGAGCGAGAAGCTATGCGAGGCAGTTGGTATCGTCAAAGATCAGCTTGAGGAAGCTCTTGGCTCTTTGGCGGATAAATATAGCAAGGCTGAAAGCGGAATTACGCTTCTGAGCCTTAATGGGTCATATCAGCTTGCCACAAAAGAAGAGCTTGCGACATTCATTAAGGCGGCTTTGGAGATAAAGAAAAACTCTGTTCTTAGCCCTGCGGCAATGGAGGCACTGACAATAGTCGCATACAATCAGCCTGTAACAAAGGGCTTTGTCGAACACGTCAGGGGAGTTGACTCCTCGGGAGTTGTAAATTCTCTCGTGGATAAGGGTTTGCTTGCAGAAGCAGGCAGACTTGACCTGCCTGGCAGACCTATTGCATACAAGACAACGGACAATTTTCTTCGTTGTTTCAGGCTGTCAAGCCTGGACGATCTGCCGCCTATCCCTGATAAGCAGGAGCAGATAACCATTGACGAGATAACAAAAGAGAATGATACGGAAGAATAAAGTATGACCGTGAGGGGAGATGATAACGATAATTGTTTTATGGATACTGCTTGGTATTATAGCGGTTATTGTTATCCTGCTTCATTTTTCCATTACGGCACAGATAGATCTGAATAAAAAAGGCTTTGATCTTAAAGTACGGTATATGTTTTTTGAAATATATCCACGAAAGCCTAAGAAGAAAAAACAGAAAAGATCAAAAAAAGCAGAACTGCCTGAGGATAGTTTTGATGATTATGAGGAGTTTGAGGACAATATTGAAGAAAGCTTACCTGTCCCACAGACTGATGATGCGCCTGATAAAACAGGAGAAGTGTCCGAGCAAATTGTTGAAGCTAAGCCTGAAAAAATAGAAAAGAATGAAGCAGATGAAAATGTCAGCGTGTCTGAGGTAGAGGATAAGCAGGAAAATATCTCTGATATTGATACTGATACCAATGTTGAAGCTGGTACAGAGGACAAACCCGAGGAAATAACTGTGAAGCAGGAGAAAAAGGGCTTTGCCGGAAAGCTTTTTCATAAAAAGGATAAGGGTGAAAAGAAGCCGGTTTCCAAATCTAAAGAAAAGAAAAAAAGCAAGTTCTATGAGCTGAAAGCGCAGTATAAAAAGGTGAAGCCTTATATTCCAATGGGCTGGAAATATTTCAAAAAGCTTCTGAAAGCTATACGCTTTACAGACACAAGGATAGTTCTTGACGTTGGAAAAGAGGACGCTTACGAAGCGGCTATGCTATACGGCAAGGTGCAGGCAGGGCTTTTCAATACCATTGCAATATTTGCGGGTGTTTTTACAGTAAAGCTTAAAAAAGCTGATGTGAACTGCATTTTTGATGAAAAAAAGTTCGGATATGACGTTCATACCTTAGTCAGGGTAAGACCAAGCACTTTGATAGCAATAGGGTTTTGCACGGGCGTTAATTTTCTTAAAATATATCTTTCAGGCAGACGTAAGAAAAAGCGTGCTGCCAAGCGTCGCAGTAAAGAGCTTGCGGCTAAGAAGAATGAAGTTAAAGCAACAAATTGAAATACGAAAGGTTGAGAAAAATGAGCGAAAGTACAAAGATCGAGGGACTTGTTAAAACTGCAATGGACAAGGTCCGTGAAATGGCAGACTGCGAAACTGTTGTGGGCAAGCCTATCGTTACCGCAGATGGTACTACTATAATCCCAGTTTCAAAGATATCAGTGGGCTTTGCGTCGGGTGGCTCCGACTTACCAACAAAAAGCACAAAGGAAACGTTCGGCGGTGGCTCAGGCGGAGGAGTAACTATCCAGCCTATCGCTTTTATCGCTGTTTACAAGGGCGAAGCAAAGCTTTTACAGCTTTCAATGAATGCGACAAAGGAAAACGCTATCATAAATATGGTACCTGAGGTAATAGATAAGATAACAGATTTTCTTGGCAAAAAGTCTGACGACGAGGACGAAGACGAGGAATAATTTTACTGAATTTTAAAAGTGTAAGTGAGCAAACTAATCCTTGAAATTGATTTTAAGGGTGTGGTTTGTTTGAAATGCGTGACGGTATTTATTTGTACGGTCATGATGATGTGCTTTTGCTGTATGAATGTCAGTGCTGACGATCTCAGTGAGATATCCGCGAAGAGTGCTATAGTTATAGACGGTGAAACAGGTGATGTGCTGTTCGAGAAAAACGCCTATGAAAGGCGTCCGATGGCAAGCACTACCAAAATAATGTCTGTGCTTCTTGTGCTTGAAAGTGGTGAAGATCTTGACAAGCAGTTCGTGGTAGACAGCGAAGCTATAAAGGTCGAAGGCTCGTCCATGGGTCTTCAAGATGGTGACAAAGTCACTCTACGCGATCTATGCTGTGGCATGCTTCTTCCAAGCGGAAATGACGCTGCAAATGCTGCTGCGGTAAGAGTGGCAGGAAGTATCGGCAAGTTCGTTCAGCTTATGAACAAAAAGGCTGAACAATTGGAGCTTAATGATACTCATTTTGTAACGCCGTCAGGGCTCGATGATGATACAGATGAGCATTATTCCACTGCAGCGGATATGGCAAAGCTTGCAGCGGAAGCAATGAAAAATGAAGATTTCAGGGCTATATGTCACCTTGAAAAGGTTGAGTTGTGCTATGGAAACCCACCGTATGACCGCTGGCTAATTAACTCAAACAAGCTTTTAAAAAGCTGTGAGGGTATTGTGGGCGTAAAAACGGGGTTTACGGACAAGGCGAGGAGATGTCTTGTTTCAGCCTGTGACAGAAAGAATAAAGAGCTTATATGCGTTACCTTGAATGCTCCTGATGATTGGAATGATCACTCAAAGCTCTATGATTATTGCTTTGATTTTGTATCTAAACAGAAGCTTCCATTGGATAAAAGTAGTTTTGATGTTGCAGTTGTTGGCGGAGTGAGCGACAGTGTGAAATGTAAGGTAGGGAATGCAAGTGCTGTGCTTTTGAACGGCAGGGCTTACAAAGTCAAGACAAAGATATATCTGCCAAGGTTTGTTTATGCGCCTGTGAAAAGTGGAGATAAAATAGGGCTGGCATTGTTTTACTACAATGATGTGGAAATAGCCCGAACGGATATCACGGCGGTGGAAGATGCGATGCTTGCAGAGCCTGAAAAGCCAGATATATTCCACTATTATCTAGATAAACTGAAAAAATTGTTTGCATAACGGCTCAATGTGAGCCGTACATAAATAAGGAGAAAATATGGAAAAGATTCGTATACAGAAAATAATGTCTGACAGTGGTGTTTGTTCAAGAAGAAAGGCAGAGGAGTATATCTCAGAGGGAAGAGTAAAGGTCAATGGCAGACCTTGCAAGCTTGGCGACAAGGCTTTTGCAGGCAAGGATATAATCACCCTTGATGGGGAAAAAATATATGTTGCCAAGAAAAGACAGCTTTATTATATCATGCTCCACAAGCCAAGAGGATATGTTACCACAATGAGTGATGAGCTTGATAGAAAGTGTGTAACTGAACTTCTAACAAAAGTGCCTGAAAGAGTTTATCCTATCGGCAGACTTGACAAAAACTCAGAAGGTCTGTTACTTTTCACAAATGACGGAAATTTTGCCAATGATATCATGCACCCTTCAAGGCATATCGCTAAGACTTATCGTGTTACAGTAAGACCTGACATAAACGATGAGCAGCTCATAAAGCTTGCTTCAGGAGTTGAAATAGACGGCAAAATGACGCAGGAGTGTTCAGTTGTCGTGCTCGACAAACAGCCTGGCAGGGTTGTGCTTCAAATGACTATCCATGAGGGCAGGAACCGTCAGATAAGAAAAATGTGCGAAGCTGTGGGACTTGAAGTCGCAAGACTAAAGCGCACTGCCATCGGTCCGATTAAACTTGGTATGCTAAAACCAGGTGAGTATAGAGAGCTAAAACCTGACGAGCTAAGGGCTTTAAGGAATGCTATCACCAAAAAATAACGCTCATCGAGGGCCTCTTTTTGTCAGGAGGCCCTTTGTTATTGTGCAAAATGCTTAATAATATGCGTGTATCGATATTGATTATGCTACTAAACGTAAAATATGCGGAAATAGGTCAATTTACTCTTGTAAATTCGGCAAAAAAATAGTATAATATTAAGTGTATAAATATGATAAAATCCAGTAGTTTTGCGTTATTTTATCACAAAAAATTATTTGAATGGAGGAAACTGTATGTCTGATTCAATTTCTACTCTTGCTGAGCTTAAAGCTGCGTCGCAGACTCCTACTGCTGCAAGAAACAGGCTGACATATTTGTTTGACGAAGGAAAATTTACAGAGCTTGACGCTTATGCTGCTGCGGGTGACTCCCTTGCTGGAGTTATTACTGCTTTTGGCTATGTTGAGGGTAATCCTGTATATGCTTTTTCTCAGGACGTGACTGTTAAGGACGGTGCTTTGACAGAGGCACAGGCAAAGAAGATAGCAAAGGTTTATGACCTTGCTGCTAAGACAGGAGTTCCTGTTGTCGGAATATTCGATTCTTATGGTGCTGACGTAAGCGACGGTTCAAAGGCTCTCAATGCTTATGGTGAACTGCTTATGTGGACTTCTAACCTTTCAGGTGTTGTTCCTCAGATAGCTGTTGTCGCTGGCACTTGTGCAGGCTGTGCAGCAATGCTCGCTGAGTCTGCTGACTTCACTGTTATCGCAAAGGATGCTGAGCTTTATGTTGCACCAAACGCAAACATAAAGAACTCTGCTGAAAATGCTGCTGAAAACGGCACTGCTGCTGTTGTTTGCGAGGACGATAAGGCTGCTGTTGAGGCTGCAAAGAATATACTTACAAAACTTCCACAGAACAACCTTTCACCAGTTCCAATGTATGAATTTGCTGATCCAACTGAGGCTGTTGGTGATGACGCTGATGGCATTGCAAAGGCTGTTTGCGATGGCGACAGTGTAACTGAGCTTAATGCTGAGTATGGCAAGGCTTCTTATACAGCACTTGCAACACTTGGCGGTGCTACAGTCGGCGTTGTTGCTACTAACAAGACAGGCGACAAGCTTACGTCTGCTGATTGCTCAAAGATCGCAAGATTTGTAAGAACTTGCGATGCTTACGCTATCCCTGTTGTAACTTTTGTTGATACAGAGGGCTTTAAGGCTGATGATGATACTGAGGCTTACGGTGCTGTGAAGGATATGGCTAAGCTGTGCCACGCTTATGCTGAGGCAACAACTATCAAGCTTGCTGTAGTTACTGGCAAGGCTTACGGTCCTGCATTTATTGCACTTGCCGGCAAGGGTTCAAATGCTGACCTTTCATTTGCACTTGATACAGCTGTTATTTCTGCACTTGCTCCTGTAACTGCTGTTGAGTTCCTCCAGCATGATGAGCTGAAGGGTGCTGCTGATCTTACTGCTGCAAGAAACACTCTTGCTGATAAGTTCGCTAAGGAGAATGCCTCTGCTGCTGTTGCTGCAAAGAATGGCTGCATTGACGGTATCATCGCTAAGAACGAGATTAGACAGACACTTATGGATTCTATCGAGGTAATGGCTGGAAAGAGAATTTCCAGACTGCCTAAGAAACACAGCAATATTCAGTTGTGATAAACATATCAAATTAAAAAGATTGGTGGTTTTTTAAGATGAAAAGATATAATATTACAGTAAACGGAAAAGCTTATGACGTTGCAGTTGAAGAAGTCGGCGGAAGTGCCGCTGCTGCTCCTGTAGCCGCAGCCCCTGTTGCTGCCGCTCCTGCTGCTCCAGCTCCAGCCGCTGCACCTGTTGCAGATGGCACAAAGGTAACAGCTCCAATGCCTGGTACTATCCTTGACATCAAGGTAGCTGTGGGCGACACTGTTAAGTCTGGTCAGGCTATTTGCGTACTGGAAGCTATGAAAATGGAAAATGACGTTAACGCTCCTTGCGACGGTAAGGTACTGAGCGTTAATACAACTAAGGGCTCTGCTGTTGAGACTGGTGCAGTTCTTGCTGTTATCGGCTAATAACATTCCTGAAAAATAACGAAAGGATCGATTTAAAATGGCAAAGCTTAAAATAACTGAAACTGTCCTCCGTGACGCTCATCAGTCACTTCTTGCTACAAGAATGTCAATGGACGATATGCGTGAGATACTCCCTGAGATCGACAAGATCGGTTTTTATTCTGCTGAGTGTTGGGGCGGTGCTACATTTGACTCATGTATCAGATTCTTAAATGAAGATCCATGGGAAAGACTTCGTATACTTAGAAAAGAAATGCCTAACACAAAGCTCCAGATGCTTTTCAGAGGTCAGAATATGCTTGGCTACCGTCATTATGCTGATGACCTTGTTGAGTATTTTGTACAGAAGTCTATTGCAAATGGTATTGATATTATCAGAATTTTTGACGCACTGAACGATATCAGAAACCTTGAAACAGCTATCAAGGCTGCTAAGAAGGAAAATGGTCACGCTCAGGTTGCTATCTCGTACACACTTGGCGAGGTATTTACTCATGAGTATTACATGAACTATGCAAAGCAGATTGAGAATGCAGGTGCAGATTCTATCTGTATCAAGGATATGGCGGCTCTTCTGACTCCATATGAGGCTGAAACACTTGTTAAGGATCTCAAGTCAGCAGTTAAGATCCCGATCCAGTTGCATACTCATTACACATCAGGTCTTGCTTCCATGTGTATCCTTAAGGCTGTTGAGGCTGGTGTTGACGGCGTTGATACAGCAATGTCACCACTTGCTCTTGGTACATCTCATGCGCCAACTGAGTCTATCGTTGCCACATTCAAGGGCACTGAGTATGACACAGGTCTTGACCTTGTTAAGCTTAACGTGATAAGAGATTACTTCATGAAACTCAGAAAGAAGTACATCGACAACGGTCTGCTTGACCCTTCAATGCTCGCTACAAATACAAACGCACTTCTTTATCAGGTTCCTGGCGGAATGCTTTCAAACCTCCTTTCACAGTTGAAGCAGGCTGGCAAGGCAGATCAGCTTGACGACGTTCTCAAGGAAGTTCCAAAGGTTCGTAAGGACGCAGGTTACCCACCACTGGTTACACCTACATCACAGATCGTTGGTACACAGGCTGTGTTCAACGTAATCATGGGCGAGAGATACAAGACAGTAACTAAGGAGTTCAAGGGACTTGTTAAGGGCGAGTACGGTAAGACACCAGTTGCTATCGACCCAGAGTTCCAGAAGAAGATTCTTGGCGACGAAGAGCCTATCACTTGCCGTCCTGCTGACCTTCTCCAGCCAGAGTTTGAAACAATGAAGAAAGAGGCTGCTGAGTGGACGGAGCAGGAGGAAGATATCCTCACATATGCAATGTTCCCTAAGGTTGCACCTAAGTTCTTCAAGGACAGACGTGATAGAAAGTACGGCGTTGACGGTAAGCACTCAGACGCTGAAAATAAGGTTCACCCAGTTTAATAACAATTATCCCACAGTTTCGGCTGTGGGATTTTTTTGTCTGTGGCTCTTGAAAAATCTGTACATTTGTGCTATAATTAATATACATTTTTTCGGGAGGACGCCAAGATGAACAAAAAGGAAATAAATGAAATTAAGAAGAATTTCAGCGATGACTGCGGCTTTTTCACCGTGAACCACGTTGTTACTGCATTTGTGGACGCTGAAAAGAACATAAAGTGCAAGACCAATCAGCTTTACAACACTATTCCGCAGGACGAGGCGGAGCTGATAATGATAAACCTGAAAAAGGTACTCAGCGGCTCTATCGGTAAAAATCTGCTGGAATATTCGTTCCCTAAGGACGCCTACCTTGAGGGTGGGGCACAGCCTTTCATGTATGAAACATTGCAAAGTAAGCTGCTTGATGAGGAAAAGGTTGATAACTTTCTGAATGCCATTGTGGAAAAGGTGGAGTATGTGTCTACATATACCATTTTCATGGCGCATTGTACATATTCTGTGCTGAAAAAGAACAAAATGGACGAGTTTGAGGACGAAGCTGACACAGATTACAATTTTATAGTGACAGCCCTTTGCCCTGTAAATCTGCGTATTGACGGGCTTGTGTATGATGAACAGGACAACTCTATCGCTAAGAAAGAGTCATGCGACAGAATTGTTGAGCTTCCAAGCGATGGCTTTTTGTTTCCTCTTTTCAATGATCGTGCGCCTGATATCAACGGCGTGCTTTACTACACGAAAAACGCCAAAAAGCCGAACACTTCCGTTGTTGAAGAGCTTCTTGGTTGCGAGTTTTCAATGACCTGTCAGAACGAAAAGGAAACTTTCAAGGATATCCTCACGAGCGTTGTTGGTGACGAGCTTGACTATGATCTTATCACTACTGTGAATGACAAGATTTCCACATTTGTTGACCAAAATGCTCATGAAACTGAGATACCGACAATTGACGAACATAAACTTTCGTCCATTCTGTGGGAAGCTGGAGTTAGTCAGGATAAGCTTGATAATCTTCCTAAAGTTTTTGACGCTGCGGCTGGCGGGAAGCCACTCACAGCGGTAAACCTTGTGGAGAAAAGGACCGTAGTTTCTGCTCCAAGCATAACCGTAAATATTGGCAAGGACGCAGTTGACAAGGTAAAAACTCAGATAGTTGATGGCAGAAAATGCCTTATAATCAATCTTGATGACCCTGAGATAGAGGTCAACGGACTTGAAACTACAATAAAATAGGCACAAAAAAGGCAGCTCAACGCTGCCTTTTCTTTATATAAGCTCGCCAAACGAGAACTTGCCGTCTTCCAGTATCAGATAGCTGTGTGCTGAATTTTCTTTCGGTATGGAAACAGAACCGGGGTTTATATAGGTGTAATCGCCACAGTCTTTAATAACAGGTACATGGGTGTGACCGTGGAGCAGAATGTCGTCCTTAGACAGCGGTGGCAGATTGTCGCAGTTGAATTTGTGACCATGTGTGGCGAATATCCTCTGTCCGTCACAGCATATATAAGCATATTCCGCCATAACAGGGAAGTCAAGCACCATTTGATCGACTTCTGTGTCACAATTACCACGCACGCACAGAAGCTTGTCTTTCAGCGGATTGAGCATGGCTATCACCTGCTTTGGTGCATATTCCTCTGGAAGGTCGTTTCTTGGTCCGTGATAGAGGATATCACCCAAAAGAATTAGTTTTTCCGCGCCGTTTTGCTCAAAGGCTTCAAGCATTTTTTTGCACCAGTAAGCCGAACCATGAATGTCTGACGCTATCATAAGTTTCATTTTTTACACTCCTTTATTTTATGATCTCAGATGCAAGCTTGTGCAAAGACACATACTCTGGCTTTATTTTGTTATATATATCGCAGCCTTTTTCCTTTTTAAACTCTTTTACCATTCTGATATAAAGCTGCTGTTTTGTTGTGGCGTCAATGACTGCTTCTCTTATAAGCGCCAGTTCGTCTTTGTTGCATTTGCCGTCGAGTAGCTCATCAAGTTTTACGGATAGTACATCATGGTAAACAACCTTTTCAGTTTTCTGAGCCGTCATCGTTTTATCTTCATCAGCGGTGCATGTATTTTCGGATTCCTGTAGTCCTTTAAGTCGCAGATATCTTGGTCTGAGAAGCTTGTAAAAATCTGTAGCCTGCTTTTTATATACCTTTGCAAGAGAGTTGTGAAGCTCCTCTTTTGTGTTAGACTCAGCTATAAGTTTGCTGATCTCTTCTATTTGCTCTTCGCTGCAAATGTTTGCAAGTATGCTTTGGAGATCGTTGTTTTTTTGTGTGGTACACTTTTTTCTGCCCTTTTTCACTTTGACGATAGTCTCAACAACAGGATCACTTTCTACTTCGACAATATCAGGTGCACAGGCTTCTGGTTCTTCTTCGACCTCTTCTGTATTACCATTCATATTTTCGTTTAGTGTAACAGAATAATCTATAGCCGCAGACTCAGGGTTTGGCTCATCAGCTTCGTCAAGAGTTATCTCTGACTCTGTCTGAATTTCTGCTGTTTCTTGTGTTTCCTCTGCTTTTTCGACTATATGTTTAGTCGATTCTTCATCTTCATCTTCATTGTTTTCGGTCGGATTAACCTTATGATTAGCGAAATTAATAGCGGTTTGTATTGTCCTAGTTCTGTAGACCATAGCATTTGGGCTGTCAACATACTTACCGTGCCAGAAATCATGAAGAAAGTCAAAACCTCTGTCATTGCTGATAACAAAAATATTCGTATAAGTATCCTTGGCTACCAGATAACCCAGAAGTGTTGAAAGCTGAAAATCCAGGGCATTTTTGCCACCAACGTTTACTTTGAAGTATTCAATATCAGCCTTTGATGTAAGAACTTTCTGGTGCATTTCAAAGTTAATGGTATCGGAATTTTCACTGTAAAAAATTATGACGGTATCAGTTTCAGTTAAATTGTCTATGCCTTGAAGTCCTTTGGATTTGACATTTTCAAAGTCTACCAAATATATTTTCATGTTGATCTATCCTTTCTTTTTGTGTCGTATAAGAATCGTAGCTGCGATTATAACAATAAGTCCGCCTGTCGCAGTTGTTGTCATAAGTATGACATTTTTGCCCTTTTCATCGTTCTCACTGCTATCAGGGATGACCTCCTCATAGGTATAAGTTTTTGTTCTTAACGCCTTGTCTATACAAGAAGCAATAAGTGCATGACCTTTTTTATTAGGGTGTATATCAAAGTCATTTATGTTGGTAAGTTCCTTTCCGTGACCGCTGAATTCACTAAAAACATCTGCTACTATGTATCTCTCATTTTCATCTTCGTCAGTGGAGTGTTCTTTGATAATGTTGTTAAGTTTTGAAATTTTATCTTTCGACATACTCTGGAAAACAGCAGCCGCAGTGAAATTATCCAGCGGGTCATATAGTGTCTGAACGATTATTTCACCTTTACTTTTAGCTTCAACAGCGTTAATTATATCATCTAGAGTGCTCGTGAAATTTTTCAGCGCTTTATCCATATCATCAGACATATCCTTCATATCCATTGCAATGCCAATAATATCCTTGGTTTTATCCATCAAATCAGACATTGTGCTTTTAGAAGTAATGCCCAGATCGTTCATCAAAAAATCTATGAAAAGACCAAGAATGTCATTGCCACCTATGGATATAATAACAGCGTCGCTGTCTGCAAGGTCAGCGTCAAATTCGCCTGAATTAATGCGGTCAAGAAGCTGTTGTGAAGTATCGCCCACAACAGCAGAGTTCACAAGCTTACAGCCGCCAGCGTCTTTAAGCTCAGCGTCATACTGGTCGTGAAGAAGATTTGCATAAGACGCACAAGAATATCTGTTTTCACTGTAGCCTTCCAGACCATAGCCAGCGGCGATTGAATCCCCAAGCACAAGTATATTAGGCGGAACATTTACTTCATGCTTTATAACTTCAGCGTTACAGGCAAGAGGTGTGGCACATGCCATAACGGTTGCCGTGAAAAAAGCCGTTAATTTTTTTAACATCTTATCATCTCCTATATGAGTATATTAACCTTATTATATAATATATTGTACCACATTCAGGACAATTGTACAACATATTTTTTTGAAATTTCTTGACTTTTTTAGTGTGTTGTGATAATATATAATAAAAGAATATGAAATCAGTTTGGAAAGCGAGATTTATTATGACTGACTATTATTACCCTGTCCTCAGCGATGAAACGAGCCTGCCTTTGTATGTGCTTGGAATCGGTGCGAGAGATAGAGAATTTCATTTTGTAAGAGAAGATGGCTATCCTAATCATCAGATAATATACTGCACTCGTGGTCAGGGTCACATTATATTTGATGGTCATGAGTATGATATAAAGCCGGGGGACGCATTTTATCTCCCGCCTTCTGTGCCGCATGAGTATTATCCTGTTGGTGATATATGGGAAACCCACTGGATAACCTTTGAGGGCAGGGAAGCAATTGAAATTCTCAAGCATATCAAGCTTGAGAAGGCTAAAGTGTTTCACATAAATGATATCAATGCTGTTGATGCCATATTTAAGAAGATACTTTATCTTATGAAGACTAATTACTACTACTGTGGTCACCAGTGTTCGGCATATCTATATCAGTTTCTTATTGAGCTACACAGAGTCGTAAACCTACAAAATGGCAGTCAGGACGGGCAAAAACTCAATCAGCTGCAGCCTGTAATTGATTATATTGATAAGAATTTCAGAAAAGAACTTACACTTGTGGAGCTTGCTGATCTTATTGACCTTTCACCGCAGTATCTTTGCAGACTTTTCAAGGAGTGTCTTAGTCTAAGACCTTTTGAGTATCTAGCAAGAAAGCGTATACAGCAGGCAAAGCTGCTTTTATTGGAGGATAAGCTTAACATCAATGAAATCGCTGCGGAGGTAGGTTATAACGATTGCAGTTATTTTTGTGCGGTGTTCAAAAAGCATGAAATGCTTTCCCCTGCAGAATTTCGTTCTCTTCATAAAAAAGCAGGTAATTAAAAACATGATGCCCCACGGAAATGGATTCCGTGGGGCTTTTTTTATAATATAGTTCCGCCTCCGATAACGTATTCGCCGTCATAGAAAACCACTGCCTGTCCCTTTGAGATAGCTTTATGAGGTTCTTTAAAAGTCACGAGTACTTTGCCATCATTCATTGGTGAAACCGTACATTCAGCGTCCTTTTGATGATAACGTGTCTGAGCAGTGCAGGTTATAGGCTCTGTGAGGGTGTCAAACGGAATAAAGTTCACATCTCCTGCCACAAGGCTGTCACTGTATACTTCATCAGCCTTGCCCATAATAAGTCTGTTATGCTCCATATCTTTTGTAATAACGAAAAGCGGTTCGCTATATGAAATGCCTACGCCCTTTCGCTGTCCAATAGTATAGTGTATCAGACCTTTGTGTTTACCAAGCTTTGTGCCATCAGAAAGAACGATATCTCCCGACTGCTGTTCACCGCAGCGTTTTGTGATAAAGCCTGCGTAATCACCGTCAGGGATAAAGCAGATGTCCTGAGAGTCAGGCTTGTTTGCATTTATAAGCTTGTTTTCTTCTGCAATATCACGGATCTTGTCCTTGTGCATCTCGCCAACGGGGAAGAGAGTGTGAGCAAGCTGTTCCTGCGTCATACTGTAAAGCACATAACTTTGATCCTTTGACCTGTCAGGTGAACGCTTGAGCAGCCACCTGCCTGACTTTTCGTCAAACTCTCTGGCAGCGTAATGCCCTGTAGCTATATAATCAAAGCCCAGCAGCTTTGCACGCTCATAGAATTTTGCGAATTTCAAATGTTTGTTGCACTCGATACACGGATTAGGCGTGCCGCCTGCCAGATATGTATCAACAAAATTGTCGATAACATAGTGCTTAAAATCATCAGAAAAATTGAATACATGGAAATCAATGCCTAGTTTAAAAGCAACAAAACGTGCGTCCTCTACATCATTGAGAGAACAGCACGTTCTTGTTTTATCCAGACCGATGTCCTCATTGCTATAGAGCCGCATGGTAGCCCCTGCCACGTCATAACCTTCATCAAGAAGGAGCTTGACCGAAACAGAGCTGTCAACGCCGCCGCTCATTGCCACAAGAACTCTATCAGCCATTGCAGTTCTCACAATCAGGAGCAGACTGCTTACCTACGAACGGAGTTGGATCGATACCCTGTCTTTTATAGTAGTCAGAAACCGCAGCCTTCATAGCCTCTTCGGCAAGAACAGAGCAGTGAAGCTTTGCTGGTGGAAGACCGTCAAGAGCTTCAACAACCGCCTTGTTTGTAAGTTTCAAAGCGTCTTCAAGCTTTTTACCTTTTATCATTTCTGTAGCGATAGAAGATGTAGCAACAGCCGCACCGCAACCAAAAGTCTTGAACTTAACGTCAGTTATAACGCCGTCATTGACCTTGATGTACATTTTCATTATATCTCCGCACTTGGCGTTTCCTACCTCGCCGACACCGTCAGCATCTTCAATCTCGCCGACATTTCTCGGATGCGCGAAATGATCCATTACCTTTTCGCTGTATATCATTTTTTATTCCTCCTAATCAAGTGTATAGTCGTGAATATTCTCAGTTCTGCAAATTCTTTCCCAAAGTGGTGACATACTTCTCAGGTGCTTTACGATTGGTGGAAGAACCTCAAGAATATAATCAACATCTTCCTCTGTGTTCTCGTCATTGATAGAAAGTCTGAGTGAGCCATGTGCTACTTCATGTGGCAGACCAAGTGAAAGCAGAACGTGTGACGGGTCAAGTGATCCGCTTGTGCAGGCTGAACCTGATGAAGCTGCAACGCCCTGAAGATCAAGTGAAAGAAGCAGGCTCTCGCCCTCTACTCCTCGAACAGATATGTTTACATTTCCTGCAAGTCTGTGTTCTGTGTCACCATTAAGTCTTGACTCAGGTATCTTGAGCAGACCCTCGATAAGTCTATCTCTCATTTTTCTTACACGCTCGTTCTTTGCAGGGATATCCTTTACAGCATCAGTGATAGCAACGCCGAGAGCCACGATAGAAGGTACGTTCTCGGTACCTGCACGCTTATTTCTCTCCTGTGCTCCACCGTAGATAAGGTTTGGAAGGTTAATGCCTGTTTTTACATAAAGCGCGCCAACACCCTTTGGAGCGTGGAGCTTATGTCCTGAAAGTGAGAGCATATCAATGTTCATATCTTTAACATTGATATCAATATTTCCCACAGCTTGAACAGCGTCAGTATGGAACCATACGCCATGCTTGTGGCAAACTTCACCGATCTCAGCGATAGGCTGTATAGTACCGATCTCGTTGTTAGCTGTCATTATTGTAACAAGGCAGGTATCATCACGGATAGCGTCCTCGACCTGTTGTGCAGTAACAAGACCCTTGTCACCTACAGGAAGATATGTTACCTCAAAGCCAAGCTTTTCGAGATACTGACAAGTGTGCAGAACTGCATGATGTTCAAAAGCAGTTGTGATGATATGCTTCTTGCCCTTTTTTTCTCCAAGCTGTGCACAGCCTCTTATAGCCCAGTTGTCAGACTCAGAGCCGCCAGCAGTGAAATAGATCTCGTTGACCTTCGCACCAAGAGCGTTTGCGACCTGTTCTCTTGCTTTAAGAACGGCTTTTGCACATTCCATTCCCAAAGAATATATACTTGACGGATTTCCGTATAGCTCAGTGAAATAAGGCAGAGCGGCGTCAAGAGCTTTCTGAGATACTCTAGTCGTAGCTGAGTTATCTGCATAGACAAATCTCTTTTCCAATTAAATCATACCTTTCATATATAGATTTACTATTTTATTATATACTTATTTACTACAAAATGCAAGTGATTTCGTTAATTTAACAGAAATTTAACTTCTACTGAATTTCTTTGATCCCATGACTGCAAGTTCGTCACAACGTTCGTTTTCCGGATGTCCTGCATGGCCTTTTACCCAGTTGAAATTGACCTTATGCACCTCCAGCAGATCAAGAAGCTTTTCCCACAGATCACTGTTTAGAGCCTTTTTCTTGTCCGATTTCACCCAGTTGTTTGCACGCCATTTTTTTGCCCAGCCTTTTGTAACAGCGTCGATTATATACTTTGAGTCGCTGTAAAGCTCTACCTCACATGGCTCTTTCAGTGCTGAAAGAGCAGTGATAACAGCGGTTAGCTCCATGCGGTTATTGGTTGTAGAGGGATCACCGCCCCAAAGTTCTTTTGAATTGCCTTTATATCTTAGTATAACACCATATCCACCCGGTCCAGGATTTCCAGAGCAAGCACCGTCAGTGAAAATTTCTATTTTCTTCATTTATTTATCTCCGTTTTTGTGATGATTATTATGCAAAACATATTATACTACATTTCTCTCTTTTTTTCAAGTACCTCTCGAGGTTTAATATTTTAATATTTATTACTTTTGAAATGTTCAAATTATACAAATGGCTTGAATGTCTTTGTATAAAATGAGAATTGACTTAAAGGACATTAGGTTTTATAATTGTAGTGTAACATTGGTTGTTAAGACAGAAAATCATTTGATTTGGAGGTCAATTATTTTATGAAGATCAAGAAGATTCTTGCATTGGCAGTAGCGCTTACATCTGTTTTTGCAGTTGCAGGTTGCGGCTCCACAGGCGACAACAGTTCAAAGGTATCAACAGTAAAGAAAGTTAAGGTCGAGGACACACAGGAAATAGAGGCTATCCCTGACGACGCTCAGAAAACTATCCGTTGGATGGGTACATATGACCTTAACCCTGACGAGAAAAAGGGCGAGGATAAGTCCGTTGAGATGACCCTTTTCAACAACAAGGGTGGTAAAGTAGAGTACACAAGAGTAACTGATAGCGAAAAATTTGACCAGCTCGCTAGTGCTATCATGGCTCAGCAGAATGTGCCTGATATCTTCAAGTATGAGTGGATGGCATTCCCTGCACAGGTGCTTAAGGATATGTATCAGCCGGTTGACGATATTGTGAACTTTGACGATCCGTTGTGGGCTGATGTGAAAACAGCGGCTGATAAGTTCGTTATGGGCGGCAAGCATTATGTTGCTCCTATAAGCTTCACAGTCGGCACGCTTATGATGTACGATCAGGACGTTATTGACGCTGAGGGTCTTGACGATCCATATGAGCTTTATCAGAACAACGAGTGGAATTGGGATAAATGGTATGACATGATGTCGGAGTTTGTTTCAAACGCTCCTGCTGATGTTGAGAGATTTGGTATCAATGGTTGGTTCCAGACACAGGTCATTCAGCAGACCGGTAAAACAATGGTAAACTATGACGGAGAGAAGTTCACAAACAATGTAAATGACCCTGATATCGAAAGAGCAGAAGATCTGCTTTATCAGGTAGGTAAGAACAACCTTGTAAACGGCAACTGGCTTGGCAATGCTAAGCAGGCGCTTAAAGACGGCAATCTGCTGTTCTACTGCATGGGTACATGGGCTATGACAGGAAATAACGGACCTTCTGACGCTGACACTTGGAGAGTGGTCCCTGTTCCGTCTGATCCTAACACTGATGAAAAGTACATGACATCTGATATGACGGCATATATGTGGGTAAGAGGTTCAACAGCTAAGGAGGCTGTTAAGTGCTGGTATGAGTGCTGCAGAATGGCTAACACAGATGAAACATATAAGGAAAACGGCAAGGAGAAATTCCTCAACGCTAACCCTAACTGGACAGAGGATATGTATCAGGTGATCGTTGACTGCTCATCTTCTGAGTACAATCAGGTGTTTGACTACGGCTACGGAATTTCTTCCACAATGTCTGACGACAATGCAAATGAGGACGGCAACTGCGTAACAAGAAAGCTTTATGAATACACAAACAAGGCTGACGATAATGGCAAACAGTTCTCATGGACAGAGCTGAGAGAATCATACTCTGCAACTGTTGACGCCGAGCTTAAGACTATCAATGACGCTGTTGTTGCATTCAATAAGAAAAATTCATAAGAATACTTTACAAGACTTCGATTTTATCGGGGTCTTGTTTTTGCATAAAAATATGGCTCTGAGAGATACATTTCTCAGAGCCTTTGCTATTGTTATGTTTAGTTGTCCATGCCCTCACGAACAGACTTGATAAACTTGCCAACATATTCAGGAGCGTCTTTGCCGTGTTCCTCAACAATTTTAACAACAGCACTTCCCATGATAACGCCATCAGCATATTGGGACATTTTCTTTGCCTGCTCAGGATTTGAAATTCCGAAACCTATGCAGCAAGGGCAGTGATCGTTGTTTCGGATAGGTGCAAGCAGCTCGTTGAAATCAGTGGTTATCTCTGAACGCATACCTGTAACGCCCAGTGAAGATACAACATATAAAAAGCCTTTAGATTTTTCAGCTATCATTTTTACACGCTCGTGTGAAGTCGGTGCAACAAGGAAGATAGTGTAGATACCATTTTTCTCAGCCTCGCCCTCAAGCTCTTCACGTTCTTCAAAAGGCATATCTGGAACGATAACGCCGTCTATCTGAGTTTCTTTGCAAAGCTCAAAGAACTTTGCTGTACCGAACTTGAAGATAGTGTTTATATACATCATCAGAAGCATAGGCTTGTCAGTCTGTGTGCGGAGTTTTCTCACAAGGTCAAATATCTTGTCAAGATTTGTTCCACCACTGAGTGAATGCAGAGAAGCTTTCTGAATAGTCGCACCCTCTGCGATAGGGTCTGAGAATGGCACTCCGATCTCGATAATGTCAGAACCATTCTTATACATTTCAAGAACGCATTTTTCTGTTGTGTCCATATCAGGATCGCCTGCGGTGATAAAGGTAACAAGCGCCTTTTTGTTTTCTGCTTTAAGCTTTTCAAAACAAGCGTCTATCCTATTCTTCATTGAGCTCGACCTCCCTGTATCTTGCTATTGAGTAAACGTCCTTGTCGCCTCTGCCTGAAAGGTTGATGACAAGTATTGAGTCCTTATCCATTGTAGGAGCAATCTTAAGCGCAGCGGCAACTGCGTGTGATGACTCGATAGCAGGGATTATACCTTCTGTTCTTGAAAGGTACTCAAAAGCACAAACTGCTTCTTCATCGGTTATGTCAACATACTGCGCTCTGCCTATAGAGTTAAGATATGCGTGCTCAGGTCCGATACCTGGGTAGTCAAGACCTGCGGAAATTGAGTAAACAGGGTCGATCTGACCATATTCGTTCTGCAAAAAAAGCGATTTCATGCCGTGGAATATACCAAGTGAACCCTTTGCAACAGTTGCTGCATGGTCAGGTGTGTCAATGCCTCTGCCTGCTGCTTCTGCACCAACAAACTTGACTGACTTGTCTTCGATAAAGTTGTAGAATGCACCCATAGCGTTTGAGCCGCCGCCTACGCAGGCAACAACACAGTCAGGCAGTCTGCCTTCCTTTTCCATAAGCTGTGCCTTTATCTCAGCACTGATAACTTTCTGGAAATCCCTAACCATTGTAGGATAAGGGTGAGGTCCCATTACAGAGCCTATGCAGTAGTAAGTTGTGTCGATATTTGATACCCAATCTCTGAAAGCCTCATTGATAGCGTCTTTCAGAGTGGCAGTACCGCTTGCAACGCCTGTTACCTTTGCACCAAGGAGGTTCATTCTGTATACGTTAAGGGACTGTCTTTTCATATCTGTTTCGCCCATATAGACCTCGCATTCAAGACCCATAAGAGCACATACTGTAGCGGTAGCAACGCCGTGCTGACCGGCACCGGTTTCAGCGATTATGCGCTTCTTGCCCATTTTCTTTGCCAGAAGTATCTGACCCAAAACGTTGTTTATCTTGTGTGAGCCTGTGTGGTTAAGATCCTCACGTTTGATGTATATTTTAGCTCCGCCAAGATCTTTGGTCATCTTTTCTGCATAATAAAGCATTGACGGTCTTCCTGCATAATTGTGGTAAAGCTCCTGAAGCTCTTTGTTGAACTCAGGATCGTCCTTGTATTTATCGTAAGCTTTTTCAAGCTCGTGAACAGCAGTCATGACAGTTTCAGGAATATATTGTCCGCCAAATTCGCCAAATCGTCCAATTTTACTCATTTATATCCTTCTTTCGGTATTATTTCTGATAGTTTCAACTATCCTTTTTATCTTGTTTTCGTCCTTGAAGCCATCGGTTTCCACTGAACTTGAAAAGTCAACGCCGTAAGGTTGTACCTTTTCCATAGCATAGCAGATGTTGTCCTCGTTCAGTCCACCTGCAAGGAAAAACGGCTTTGATATGTTTAACTGTGAAAATATATCAAGGTCAACACACTTGCCAGTCCCACCGTAGCTGCCTGCTGAAAAGCTGTCTATAAGCAGTTTGTGGACGGGAAGTGCGTCAGCTTTTGCAATATCATCAGCACATTTCATACGAACGGCTTTCCATATCTCACAGTCGCAGTTTTCACGGAGCTTATCAATATACTCTGCGTTTTCCTCACCATGAAGCTGGATAACATCAAGCTTCTGTGCAAAGCTTTTCAGTATATTCTCTATAGGCTCGTTTACAAAAACGCCCACTCGTTTGATTTCCTTATTAAGAAGAAGTTCAAGATCGTAGAATGTGTCAATGTCTACCGTGCGTGTAAAGCCCTCCGACAGTATAAAGCCAGCATAATCAGGGTGGTATGTGTTCACATAAAGAATATCGTCCACACGGCGCATACCACATATCTTGATTTTTGTCATTTATACGCCCTCTCTCAGTTCATGGAGAGTTGTAGCGATATTGCCGCTTCTCATAAGCGTTTCACCTATAAGCACAGCGTCTGCACCAAGGCTGCGTACCTTTTTCATATCGGCATTTGTTTTTATGCCGCTTTCTGAAACAAGCACAGCATGGTCGCCTACTATATTGCTGAGCCTGCCCGTGGTTTCAAGGTCAACGTCAAAAGTGTAAAGATTTCTGTTGTTTATGCCAAGCATATCAGGCTTAAAACCAAGCGTCTTTTTATACTCTTCCTCGTTGTGCACCTCTACAAGACATTCAAGTCCAAGCTCGTGAGCGATATCAGAATATTCTTTCATTTGATCCTCGCTGAGTATAGCCGAGATAAGCAGCACTGCATCAGCACCTATAGCCCTTGCCTCGTAGAGCTGATATTCGTCGATGATAAAATCCTTGCGGAGTATCGGCAGCTTTACAGCCGCTCTTATAGCTTTGAGATATTCCGCAGAGCCTTGAAAATAGTGCTCTTCAGTGAGACAGGAAATAGCGTTCGCACCGTTTTTCTCATATTCGCTGGCAGTTTTCACTGGGTCAAAATCAGGGCAGATAAGTCCCTTTGACGGAGAAGCTTTCTTGACCTCGCTTATGACAGAGAGGGTATCACGCTTGATAGATTTTGAAAATGAAACTGTCTGATACTCTTTTTCGGCTGCCATGTATTTGATATCCTGTCTTGAAACTTTTGATATATCTCTTTCAAGCTGTTCTTTTCTTTTGTCGCAGATATTGTCAAGTATCATTTTTTATCCTCTGTTAGTAAGTTCAACAAGTTCTTCAAGCTTTTTAAGAGCCTTGCCGCTGTCTATCATTTCAGCTGCAGTCTTTACGCCCTCTTCGATGCTGTCGCATTTGCCGCAGATATAAAGTGCACAGCCTGAGTTGAGAAGAACGATATCTCTCTTTGCACCCTTGATTGTGCCCTCAAGTATACCTCTTGTGATAGCTGCGTTGCCCTTTCCGTCCTCGCCAACGATATCAGCAAGCTTGCCTCTTTTAAGACCGAAGTCCTCAGGCTTTATCTCATACTTGATAAGCTTTCCGCCGTTTATCTCGCAAATAGTTGTAGGAGCTGATATAGAAACTTCGTCAAGTCTGTCGTTGCCGTAAACGAGCATTGCTCTCTTTATGCCAAGATTCATAAGCACCTTAGCCATAGGTTCAAGCAGATCAGGGTCATATGTGCCAAGTATCATGAAGTCTGCTTTTGCAGGATTTGCGAGAGGTCCGAGAATGTTGAAAACAGTTCTTACACCTATCTGCGCTCTTGTAGGTCCTACAAATCTCATTGCTGAGTGATATGACTGTGCAAACAGGAATGAAAGACCGATCTCGTCAAGGGACTTTTCAGCCTGTTCATGTGTTGACTGAATTTTAACTCCAAGAGCCTCGAGAACATCAGCCGCACCGCTCTTTGAAGAAACGCTTCTGTTGCCGTGTTTTGCGACTTTCTGTCCTGCTGCCGCAATTACGAATGAAGAGGTTGTGGAAATGTTGAAGCTGTTTGAAAGATCTCCACCTGTGCCAACTATATCAAGAGTACCCTTGACATTGACCTTTGACATTTTTTCTCTCATTACCTTTGCAAAGCCTGTTATCTCGTCGATAGTTTCGCCCTTCATTCTCAGTGCTGTGAGCAGGCAAGCGATCTGAGCATTAGAAGCTCTGTCGCTCATGATGATATCCATTGCTTTATAAGCTTCGTCCTCAGTTAGTGACTTTCCATCACGTACTATTTTGAGATACTTTTTAAGCTCAACTCTCTCGCTGTCAGGAAGAGCTGCAGACTTTGTTTTTGTGGTCTTTATGCCTGCGATATCGTTCAGGAAGTTTTCGATTATCATGTTTCCAACTTCGCCAGTGAGAACTGACTCAGGGTGGAACTGAACGCCGTATGTCGGGTGTTCTCTGTGTCTTATTGCCATTATCTGAGCTTTATCGTCAGTTGCAATAACAGACAGGCAGGCAGGAAGTGAAATGCTGTCAACAACAAGTGAGTGATATCTTGCGGCTTTTATTGTGCTTTTCAGACCGCTGAAAAGTGGGTTTGCAGTGTTAAGATTAATATCTGTCTGCTTGCCGTGAAGCTGCTGCTTTGCGTGAACTATTTTTCCACCGAATGCTTCGGCTATCGCCTGGTGTCCTAGACAAACGCCAAGTATAGGGATCCTGCCACTGAATGTCTTTATGACCTCTTCGGAAATTCCTGCGTCCTTTGGATAACCAGGACCAGGGGAGATGATGATAGCCGCAGGTGACATTTTTTCGATCTCTTCTATGGTTATCTCATCATTTCTTGCTACTGTAATGTCTTTTGTGAGTACGCCTACAGCCTGATAAAGATTGTAGGTAAAGCTGTCATAGTTGTCAATAAGTAAAATCATAGTAATCTTCCTTTACAGTACAAACTTATCAATGAAAGTTTTGTCGTTGAAGTAGTTTATGCCGATAGCATTCCTTATTTCTGAAACAGTTTCGTTTGAAACCTCTATTGCACGTTGTGTGCCTTTTTTAAGTATCTCTATGAGCTGCTCTTTGTCTTTTTCATATTCCTCACGTCTTGCTCTGATTGGTGCGAGAAATTCCTGCATAACGTTGTTAAGGAACTTCTTGCATTTCATATCGCCAAGGCCGCCACGCTCATAATGTTCTTTCATCTCTGCGAGGTTCTTATAGTCAGGGAAGTATTTAGCAAAATCTTCGTCCTTGCTGAATGCGTCAAGATAGATAAATACAGGATTGCCCTCTGTGTGACCAGGGTCGCTTACATTGATGTGTGTAGGGTCAGTGTACATTGACATTATCTTGTTTTTCAGCGTTTTTTCATCGTCTTTAAGGTAAATGCAGTTGCCAAGAGATTTGCTCATCTTTGTGTTGCCGTCTGTACCAACAAGTCTGTTGCAGCTTGCGTTGTCTGGGAGAACAGCCTCAGGCTCAACAAGTATATCGCACTTATAAATTCTGTTGAAGCTGTTTACTATCTCTCTTGCCTGTTCAAGCATTGGAAGCTGATCTTCTCCAACAGGAACATACTTAGCCTTGAATGCTGTGATGTCTGCTGCCTGGCTGATAGGATATGTCATAAAGCCAACAGGAAGGTTTCTTTCAAAGTTTCTCATTTTTATCTCAGACTTGATAGTAGGGTTTCTTTCAAGTCTTGACATTGTAACGAGGTTTGAATAGTACATTGGAAGCTCATAAAGTGCTGGGATATGTGACTGAACGAAGAATGTTGTCTTGTCAGGCTCAAGTCCTACCGCAAGATAGTCAAGCATTACCTCAAGAATGTTTTGTCTTATCTTCTCAGGATTGTCAGCGTTATCTGTAAGTGCCTGAAGATCGGCTATCATAACGAACTGATCAAATTTTCCTGTGTTTTGAAGTTCAACTCTTTTTCTGAGAGAACCTACATAATGACCAAGATGAAGTGATCCAGTTGGTCTATCGCCTGTAAGAATAATATTATTGCTCATGTTATTAACTCCTTTTAAATTATAATTTGCTTGCTTCTTTTATTGCATTTATAACAGCCATTGCCTTGTTGCATGACTCCTGATATTCGTTCTCAGGAACTGAGTCTGCGACAACTCCGCCTCCTGCTTGGATATAAGCCTTGTTATTTTTGAAAAGCACTGTCCTTATAGCGATACAAGTATCCAGCGAACCGTCAAATGCAAGATAACCAACTGTTCCGCCATAAAGGCCTCTTTTTGTTGTTTCAAGCTCGTCGATTATCTCCATTGCTCTTACCTTCGGTGCGCCTGAAAGAGTGCCGGCAGGAAGAACTGCCATAAGTGCGTCAAGAGGTTTTTTATCTTCTCTCAGTGTACCCTTTACATTCGATACAAGGTGCATAACCTTTGAATATCTTTCAACTATCATCATGTCTGTAACAGTTACGGAGCCGAACTCAGAAACCTTTCCTATGTCGTTTCTTCCAAGGTCAACGAGCATTGTGTGTTCAGCTCTTTCCTTTGGATCGTTGAGAAGCTGTTGTTCATTGCGGATATCTTCGTCGTAGGTCGCTCCACGCTTAATAGTGCCTGCAATTGGTCTTGTTACTACCGTTCTGTTTTCAACAGATACAAGCATTTCAGGTGAAGCGCCTGCAACAGCATAATCATTGTGCTTAAAGTAGTAAAGGTAAGGTGACGGATTAGTGGAGCGGAGCATTCTGTAAACGTCAAAGCTGTCTGGCGGATTGTCTATCTCAAATCTCTGTGAAGGAACTATCTGGAAGATGTCGCCCTCTTTGATGTATTCCTTAGCCTTTTCAACGTTTGCGAAATAATGTTCCTTTGTGATGTTGGATTTTACTGTGATGTTGTCCTCCATTGTCTTTGGAGTTTTCATAACAGGCTTGTAATTTCTAAGAGTTTCAACTACTTCGTTGCATATCTTTTCACATTCTTTGTATTTAGTTTCAAGATCATCGCTCTTATTGATGTTGAGGATTATTACAGCCTTGTTTGAAAGGTGATCGTAAGCAACGATCTTTTCAAAAAGGTGCAGGTCAGCGTCAGGAAGCTTAAGATCGTCCTCAGGTGGGTTGCACAGTGTTTTCTCAAAGTATCTTATCATGTCATAAGCGAAAAATCCTATTAGACCACCTGTGAGCTTTGGATAATTATTGAATCTCGGTGACTTGTGGCCTTCGATTATCTCAGAAAAGAAAGCGATAGGATCATCGACTTTTACCGTTTCATCAGCCTTGCCTTTCTCCCTAACAGTAACAACGTGCTTGTTAAGAATATACTCACATTTAGGATCAATTCCCACATAGGAATATCTGCCCCACTGGTCTTTATTATCTACAGATTCAAGAATGAAACAATCATCATACGCCTCGTGCAGACAGTTAAAAAGTTGTATTGGCGTACATGAATCCATGAGAAGCTCATAGAATACAGGCACAGTCTTGTAGTTTTCAAAAAGTTCCTTTACTTGTTCAATAGCAGGGTACAGCATAAATATTCCTCCTAAATGCTTTTTTGTCGTAAAATTGACAATAAAAAAAGTCCTGTCATCACACATAACATCTAGTTATGGGACGATAGAACCGTGGTGCCACCCAATTTCCCGATAATAAATTATCGGCTCACAGATACGCATTCTGACTGGCAGAAATCAATATCCTGTCCTTTAACGCAGGAATCACGGCGAGTGATACTCGTAAAAACTTTCACACCGCTCCTCACAAATCCATTCATCTGAAGAAAATGTATCAGCTCACACCTACCGCTGACTCTCTGTGACCTTTTGCATCAAACTACTTACTTTTGCTCATAGGATTTATCGTATTAACTTTAGTCTTATTATATTCCTCTGTTTCTAAAATGTCAATATCAGAAAATGTAAATAATATTGCTATTTTGTAAATATTCTTTTGCAATTTGGATTTATACCAAAATAAATAATTTTAAATTTTCAATATTCCTTGCATTTATAAATAATGTAGTGTATAATAAAGTAATAGTTAAGGTAATTAAGAAAGGAAATTATATGAAAGTACAAACTAATAAGAAATACACCACAATTGCATTTTATGCAGTTATCGTTATTGCTATAAATGTGCTTTTGGTAGTGGCTGTATTTAAATTTAATACGATCTTAAAGCTTATTTCCACACTTGTTTCTGCACTTACGCCTGTTATAGTTGGCCTTGTGATCGCATTTCTTATAAATCCTATAATGGTGAATTTTGAAAAGCTGTTCAGAAATAAAGTGGTAAAAAATCCAGCTAAGAAAAAGCTTACCAGAGCCTGCTCAGTAACTGTAGCGTCACTTGTTTTTCTGGGGATAGTTGTTGGACTTACTTATGTTGTTGTTCCAGAACTTATAAATTCCATAATTGATATTTTTAACAATGCATCTAACATCGTTGTTAAAGTGCAGGGTTGGATAAATAAGCTGTTTAAAAACTATCCTGATATCGAAACAATGGCTACGGAGAAACTCAAAGCTTTTTCAACTGATTTGGGAACCGTTATCGAGAAGATACAGCCGATGTTTGAAAATATTCTTTCGGGTGCTTGGGGCGTTATTAATGTTCTTAAAAACTTTGTATTTGGATTTATCGTTTCTATCTATATGCTTTGCAGCAAGGAAAAGCTTCTTGCTCAGGCTAAGAAGATAATCATTGCAAACACCAAAAAGTCTACATGTGAGAAGATCATGAGAGTTTGCACTGAAACAAATAAAGTTTTTGCAGGTTTTTTGAGCGGAAAGATCATTGACTCGGCAATAATCGGAGTTCTTTGCTTTATAGGTCTGACTATCATGAATATGCCTTACAACATCATGATAAGTGTTCTAGTGGGTGTAACTAATATTATCCCATTTTTTGGACCGATAATCGGTGCGATACCATCAACTGCACTTATGCTTTTTATTGATCCTAAAAAAGCCATTATTCTTCTCATTTTCATAGTTATTCTACAGCAGTTTGACGGCAATATCCTTGGCCCTAAGATACTTGGTGATTCTACTGGGCTTCCGGGTTTTTGGGTGCTGGTATCACTGTTCTTCTTTGGAAATTTGTTTGGGTTCATAGGTATGGTCATTGCAGTTCCGACTTTTGCATTGCTTTATACTTTTACACGAGAGAGCGTTGTTCAGCGGTTAAGAAAGAAGAAGCTCCCTGTAGATACCGACTATTATATGGAGGATGTTGAGCATTTGTATAAGAAAAATGAAAAGCGTATTCCGCTTACGCCTGAACAGCTTGACGCCATGGTCATTCCAAGTGCTGATGAGGTAAATGAGGTCAACAGAGAGGATGATCCAGAAATAGTTGACGATCACAACGAAAATAAAGATCAGTAAACGCAAAAGAGCGGCCTGTCCACGATTCATAGTGAGCAGACCACTTATTTTATTTCATGTATTTTTTCTGTATTTTTGCAATATGTATCACAGAGTATATTACTATAAGTGCAATAAGTATTGTTAATGTGACCTTGAAAACAGACGATTCAAAGTATGACTTAGCTATTTTAACCTTCGCTTTGACTTGGGAACGTTCTACTTTAGTTGTGGAAACAAGATCTATAGTTGCAAGCACCTCACCTTTGTAGACAAGTTCCATTTTACCAAGCACATCGCCAACTTCAACAGGTGCAACAACGTTGTCAAAAACGGTTATTTTCTTTTCCACATCATTTACTGATATATCTACAGGCCACAGCCTTGTAAAACCATTTGCAGGTTTTAGATTTGCATAATCTATGCCGTCACCGTAGCTTACCTTTACATCACGGACTTCGCTGTTTTTGTCCACAAAATCCGTTGCTACAAGACTTGAAAATGCCCATTTGTAAAGACTGATGTGATCAAGGAGGTTGTAGTAAACATTATCTCCACCATATATGGAATCAGGATCTTCCTCACCCTTCTTCACATCTTCTTCAAGCTTATCCATTGGTGCACCCATTGTCACAATAAGATATGTGGTGCCTTCATATTCCGCATATGAAGCTAAACATCTTCCAGCGGAGTCAAGGGTGCCTGTCTTTATGCCTTTAGTATAGGAGTAGTAATAATCGGTCATTGAGTCAAGCATAAGGTTTGTATTATAAATATCTGTACCATCTGAGTGATAAGAGGTGGATGCCATATGATAGCTTGGCAGACAGACAATATCACGAAACACCTGATATTTGCTTATGGCATATTCACAAAGAGTTGCCATATCCTTGCAGGATGAATAATTCTGTTGCGCCCACAGACCATGTGCATTTGAAAAGTGTGTATTTTCCATGCCGAGTTTTTCAGCTTTTTCATTCATAAGATCTGTAAATTCTGTTATGGAATCGGACACATTCAAAGCGATTATATTCGCTGCTTCACATGAGGATGGGATAAGCAGTGCCGCCAGGAGATCATAACAGCTTACTTCTTCGCCTGGTTGTATATCAGCTGTTGAAGCACCAGTATCATATAGTTCATCAAATGCTTCCGAGCCTGCTGAATAGTATGTATCTTTCAGTTTTTGTTCATCACCTTTGAATTTGTCCAGAAGCACCACAGCAGTCATTATCTTTGTTAGGGAAGCAGGCACACGCTCATCCTCACCGTTTATGTCAACGATAGCTTCACCGCTGTCAAGATTGACCATATAGACCGCTTCAGAGTAAAGCTCCAACGGTATCGCTTTTCCGTCATCGTCATAGCCTGATGTAGGTGTAAAATTGAATGCGTCTGCACACATCGCAGGCACAAGCAGCATTATTGCCAGCGTCATGGATAATATCCTGCTGATTTTTCGTTTTAGTTTCATTGACAGCTTCCTTTCGCACTGTATGTAAAGAGTCTTGCTCATTCAGTTTTCTCATAAAGTATATTAGCACGCTGTTTGCCCACACGTTTCACTCTTTCAAGATATGTGAGTATATTAAGCGTTACCTGTGCATATTCACGAGATATCTTTGCATTAAGGGCAAAGTCTTTAGAAGTGAACTTTTTTGGCAGGTCCTCAGGGAGGAACATATCAAAGTCGGCAGGGCAGTCGATATGTATTTCATCAATAAGACCTTTTGGTATCCTGTCATGGCGTGAAGATCCACGCTTTTTGTTCTTTGACCAGCCGTTAAGCAATCTTATCTCCTCGGTTTCAAGCATACAAAGGCACAAATGAAATCGGGGGTTATCAAGGGTGTATTTTATTTTGTACAGTTCGGGCATGACTTCATAGATAGTGTATTTTCTCGGCGATTTGTGCTTTTCTGACAACTCTCCTGTTTCAGTATCTATCCAACGGACATATTTGACCGCAGGGATAGGGTAGACCACTGTCACGTCACAGTAGTCAAGAAAGGCTTCAAGTTTTTTCAGCAGTTTGTTGAACTGTCTTGTTTGTATCTCGATAACACCGTTCTCGCCTACGATATCAGCCACATATCCGCCAATGCGTATCTCCTGATTTTCACCATATGGCTCAAAATAGTTTTTCAAAACAGCATGAAGCGTTTTCTCGCCTAGAGTTCCGATGCCGTTGCGTTCACGGCTTTTACCTATGATTTTATCGCAAGCATCTTGAAATTTCAGCCTGTCCGTAAGATCACCTCAATTTTTATTATATCAGATATTCACTCTCACGTCAATCACAAAAACGCATAAAAAGAGCCTGAGATCTGCTCAGGCTCTTTAATCATACCATGACCCATCAGGTTATGCTGTCCGCAGTTATCTTGTCCCACTGGTCGCAATACTTGACTTCCATTTTGTCCATTCTTTCGTTGTAAAGCTTTGAGATAGCAGGTGTATCATATGAATAGATCATATCGTCTATGTTCTGTTCTACATAATCCATATCAACCGGCAAACGCTTGATTATGAAATATCCATATGTGTCATTCTCTGTAAGTTCAGTGGAAATGCCGTTTTCTTTTAGTTTGAAAGCGTCTTTTACAAGCTCCTCAGGATATCCAGTCGTATCTTTATTGAAATAATATCCTGTTGAAGGATCTTCAAGACCGAGATCCCAGCCGTACTTTTCAATAAGCTTGTCAAAGTCTTCTCCGTCCTGAGCTTTTTTCAGAACTTCTTCTGCAAGCTTCTTAGCCTTTTCCTTAGCTTTCTTTACACCGTCATCATCAAGCTTCGCATAAGCTGACTGCTTTGCGCTCGCTTTGTCTGAAAGTGACATACTGTCATAACTGTCAGCGGTACTGTCATCAAGATCTACCTGTGCATAGAAAGGGATCATAACGTGAATCTCGCGGCAATACTCGCTTGTATCCTTGACTATTTTTTTAAAGTCCTCTTTTTTAGTTGCATATTTACCGTTATTCTTAAAAAGAGTATCGTTTACTTTAGTATAGATAGCGGCTGTTTCAAGCATTTTCCTGTAAAGATCCTCTGTGAGGTAAGCCGACTTAATGTCATTAAGATAAGCTTCATCAGAATCATAGTTTGCTTTAGCTTTAGCTATCTGGTCATCAATTGTCTTGTTGTCATCGTCTGTAAGCTTAATTCCGTTTTCTTCTGCAAGCTCAGGTGCAACAAGTTCCTGCTTAAGTGCAGTGATAACGTCCTCCATAAGAAGCTTAAAACCACCGTCAGTTGACTTGATAGTGTCAAGGGTTGCTCCGTAAGTGGAAGTGTACTTGCTTATAGTATAATAATAATAGTATCTGAAAGTATCAAAATCAATATCTTTGCCGTCAATGGTGCAAACGATAAAGTCCTTAGTATCAATGGACTTGCCGTCAATTGTAAGGGACGGCTCAGGTGTCTGTTTTTCAGTTGTGCTGTCAACAGATGAAACAGAAGAATCCACTGTGGAAGATACGGTTGATGAGCTGTCGTTATTTTTGCTGCATGAAGTAAAGCTGCAAATAGCTATTGTGAGAGCTGCTGTAACAGCGGCTAATTTCTTTATCATAATAATTGTCCTTTCCTTTGAGAGAAAATCCTCTGCATAACATAAATTTAATTATATCTTATTATTGTGATGATACTGTGTGATAATTCTTAAACTTTCTGTGAATGAAATATATATTATCCAGCGTGATACAGTTGACAATCTAAGTCTGGGAGAGTATAATATAAATGACTTTAATACGAAAAGAGGTATCCCATATGGATTTTGGCCAATATATTGCTCACAGAGGTCTTCACTCAGAACTTGTTCCTGAAAATTCTCTTACCGCATTCAGGCTTGCGGTTGAAAAATGTCTTTCTATCGAGCTTGATGTACGTCTTACAAAGGATTGCCGCATTGTGGTTTTCCATGATAATGACCTTATGAGAATGTGCGGCGTTGAGGGCAAGGTGTTTGATTACACCTATGAACAACTTTCTGCCTTTAAACTTAAAAACAGTGATGAAAAGATACCACTGCTGTCAGAGGTGCTGAAAACTGTTGACGGCAAAGTGCCACTTCTTATTGAGCTTAAAGGCGGTGCGCCATTTGGAGAGCTTGAAAGCCGAGTTGACCATATGATGAAGAAATATAAAGGCGAATTTGCAGTGCAGAGCTTTAACCCATTCTCAGTGATGTGGTTTAGGTTTCATTCACCAAAAGTCACAAGGGGTCAGCTTATCTCAAAATACAGAAAGAATATAGACCTTGAATATATCGAAAGGTTCATCTGCGCCCAGCCATTTATATGGCGTTTTATATCAAAACCGCAGTTCATTGCTGCCGACCTTAGGTCTATAAGCCTTGAAACTGCATTTCAGGCCGTTGATATAGATGCAGACTTGCTCACATGGACGGGAAGAGGCAAAGAGCTTATAGAAACTGCTTCACAGTTTTCAAAGACAGTTATAGCAGAGCAGTTTCCTGATGATTTTGATTTTTCTGACAATTGGGAGGAAAGCTGTGAATAAGATGCAAGACCTTCCATTGTGCGACCTTAACGAAGTCAAACGTACTACAAAACGCACTGACAGCGATATTTCAGGCTGTAAATTTAGCGGAGAATATCTTGAAAGCGAAGATCTCTCCTGCCTGTCATTTATAAACTGTATGTTTGAAAACTGCACCTTTACCGATTGCGATTTTGAGCGTTCCTCATTCGTTGATGTGACGTTCATATCCTGCGATCTGTCAAATTCATCACTGGACTCATCCTACCTCAGCAGATGTGAGTTCCGCTCCTGCAAGCTCGTTGGCGCAGAGTTCAAGGATTGCTCCATTCAAGGTGTAGCCTTTGATTCCTCAAACTGCGGATATGCCATATTTGATAAGTGCAAGCTGTCTGAAACCCAGGTGAAAAACAGTGATATGTCCTCCGCTGAGCTTGTTTCCTGCAATTTAAAAGCATTCAAGACCAGCGGCAGCAAATACCTTGGCACATCATTTTTCAGAACGGCTCTCGGCGGCGTTGATTTTTCTACCTGTCTTGTAAGTGGACTTCGCGTTTCTGATACATTCAGAGAACTCCGAAACGCTGTTTTTTCAGCCAATCAAGCTGTGGAGCTTTCAATGCTCCTTGGAATAAGAATAAAATAATTTTAGCCGCTATGACAATAAACGTCACAGCGGCTTTTTTTATCACTTTTTATCCTGTTCTATCAGTATTTTCACAGCGTTCACCGCACAGTGGATACCTCTTGTGGTGTCGTCGCTCACATTGTCTTCAAGGTCTGCCTTTGAACGCTCCACGTTCCATATAGCTGTTATAACAGCTCCACAACGGACGTGTCTTGTGATACCTACTGAGAAAACTGCGGCACATTCCATTTCGGAAGTCATACAGCCGCACCTTAAATATGCGTCCCAGCGGTAATTTATATCGCCGCTCACAGGCATTGAGTCAGGCTCTACTTCTCCATAAAAGCTGTCCTTGCTGTGGACAACGCCCACATGATAACGCTTGCCAAGCTTATCTTCTGACAGTTCAGCCGCAGCTTTTGCAAGGGCGGTTGTTACAGTGAAATCTGCTACAGCAGGGTAGCCCTCGGGGAGATATTCTTTTGACGTACCTTCGCCACGAACAGCCGCCGAAGCTATAACAAGGTCGCCACCGCTAACGGAAAGATCCATTCCTCCGCTTGTACCGATACGAATAAATGTGTCTGCGCCGCACTTTACCAGTTCCTCCACTGCAATTGCCGCAGATGGTCCTCCGATACCGGTCGAGCACACAGTTACCTTTTCACCGTCAAGATAGCCTGTATAAACATTGTATTCTCTGTTTTGAGCCACCTGTTTTGCGTCATCAAGAAGTGCCGCTATTTTCGGCACTCTTCCAGGGTCACCCGGCATAATAACATATCTGCCCACTTCTTCAGGGATAGTTCTGATGTGAAATTGTCTTTCACCGTCCATAATGCTTGCCATAAAAATTCCTCCTCTCAGAATTATTCGTCGTATGGATAATTATTTTCTTCGTATAATTCATTTTCTGCAAAATTTTTTCCGGATTTCTGCTTTTTCTTTATATGTATAAGCACTATGATAAGCACTATTGCTATAATCGCAAACAGCCCGCCTAATCCACAGAAAACAACTGTTAATATGGTATTGGTTGTATCATTTGGTGCATAAAACGTTTCAGGGTCGTCAGGGTCACAGAATATCTGGATCGTTTGTCCTCTTCTGTATCTGATGTTGCTGGAATATGTATTGCTGTGAGTGGTGTAGAGCTGTCCGTCAACGTTATATGAATACACTGGTGTGTAAACTGTGCTATATGATACGTGTCCGTCATCGTCTTCGTGTTGTTCATCTTTGCTGAGAATATCTGATATTATAGCATTGACTTCAAGAGTACATCTGTTTTTGAGCTGAGTTTGGTGTATTGCAAAACCTATTCCAACTGCAAGAAATGTCACGCCAACCAACATGAAAACTAACGCTATTATTTTCATTGCTGATTTGCTGTAATGCACATGAGATCTTTTGTAATAACGCATATTTTTCCCCCATTTAAGCATAAAAGCCAACACCTTAATATGGCGTTGGCTTTTGTTTTATCTTACTTTTCCATTTTCATTGAAATGTCAAACGCCTTGACTGAGTGTGTGATAGCACCGATAGAAATGATATCAACGCCCGTTTCAGCTATTGCACGGATTGTTTCAGAGGTCACGTTTCCTGAAGCTTCTAAAAGTGCTTTGCCATTTGTCATTTCAACAGCCTTTGCCATATCTTCATTTGTCATATTGTCAAGCATGATTATCTCAACGCCAAGTGTAAGAGCTTCTTTGAGTTCTTCAAGGTTTCCGACTTCAACTTCTATCTTGACAGTATGCCCCATTTTTTCTCTGAGAGCGTTTACTGCGCCTGTCATGCTGCCATATGCGTCAAGGTGAGTGTCTTTTAGCATTGCGCAATCTGAAAGATTGTATCTGTGGTTTCTTCCGCCGCCTACTGTAACTGCATATTTCTGCAAAACTCTAAGACCTGGGAGCGTTTTTCTTGTATCCGCAACAGACGCCTTTGTACCCTTTACAAGCTCAACGCATCTGTTTGTTGCAGTTGCAACGCCTGACATATGCTGAATGATATTCAGTGCCGTTCTTTCGCCTTTGAGCAAGGCTCTTGTTGAGCCTGTTATTCTTGCGATAATGTCGCCCTTCTTGACCTTTTCACCGTCATGGATAAATATCTCACATTTAACATTGCTGTCAAGAAGCTGAAAAACTCTCATTGCAACATCAATTCCACAAAGAACGCCTTCGTCCTTTGAAACATACTTTGCTGTTGAAACTGAATTTTCGTCAACAAGATAATCCGTTGTAACGTCTATATAGTTGATATCCTCCAGCAGAGCTGTTTTAATGATATCGTCGATCTGAAACTGCATTAATCTCATTTGTTTTCCTCCATTTTTTCTTTGGATTTGAGCTTTTCGATAGCGTCCTTTAATACGATATAAGCGACAGTTGTAAGAGATCTTGCTTCAACATAATCTCTGTCTATTTTGAAATTACCGTCACAAAGGAAATTTTTTAGCTTTGTGACTTCTTCAAGATCAGGCGGCAAAGCCTCCTTATCAGGGATAACGAAATATGCACGCTGCATTATATCTCTTATCTCTGTTCTTATGCCATGAGGAATGTGCGGGGCTTCATTGTCTATCTTGAAATCGTATGTTTCAAGGTCACCACTGTCAGATTTTATCTTCTCATTGATGTCAGCCGCAGCACGTCTTGAAAATACCAAAGCTTCAAGTAGGGAATTGCTTGCAAGTCTGTTATTGCCGTGAACACCTGTATGTGAACATTCGCCGCAGGCATAAAGCCTGTCAATGTTTGTTCTTGCATATGTATCAACATTTATGCCGCCCATAAGGTAATGATGACAAGGAAAAATAGGTATCATATCCTTGGTCATGTCATAACCTGCTTCGAGAAGCTTTTCATTTATCATAGGAAATCTGTTTCTGACAAACTCAGGGTCTTTGTGAGTGATATCAAGATAGAATTTGTCAGAGCCTGTTTTCTTGGCTTCAGCCATGATCGCATGAGAAACAACATCTCTTGGCGCAAGCTCCAGACGATCGTCATAGTTTTGCATAAATCTTTCGCCGTTGCAATTTTTAAGATAAGCTCCCTCGCCTCTGACAGATTCAGATATAAGGAAAGTTTCACGAGTGTGCTTGTTGTTAAAGCCTGTTGGGTGGAACTGGATATAGCTGAGGTTTTTTATCTCTGCTCCAAGCTCATGAGCGATAGTTATGCCGTCGCCTGTTGCGATAGCGGAGTTTGTAGTGTATTCGTAAACTCTGCCTATTCCACCAGTTGCAAAAATGGCGTATCTGCAATTATATGTCGTATATTCGTTGTCATTAGTCAGCACAAGAATGGAGAAACCTGTTTTGGTTTTCTTTGCGTTGCACATAACGGCATTTTCGAGTATTTCAACATTATCTAGCTGTTGAACATTTCTTAGTAGAGTTGTTTCGATCTCCAGACCTGTGGTATCGGCATGATGAAAAATCCTGTTCATACCGTGTCCGCCTTCGAGAGTGCGGTGATAAGATCCATCAGGACACTTATCAAAGTCAGCACCAAGCTCTATGAGTTTTCCAATGTCAATATAGGCTTCATCAACAAGGACCTGAGTGGACTCAGGATCATTTTCAAATCCGCCTGCTACAAATGTATCATGTTTGTGATATTCAGGCGAGTCCTTTGGATTGTCATAAACGCCTGCAATTCCACCCTGTGCAAGGGAAGAGTTACACAAGGTCAGCTCTCTTTTGGAAAGCACAAGTACATTTAAATCACGGGAAAGGTTAAGTGCTGCATATAGACCTGCCGCACCGCAGCCAGCGATAATAACGTCATAATTTTTGTTGTTCATATTTGTAACCTCTTTGTATGGCGGAGTGTCGCCAAGTGTTATGTAAAAATCACATCAGATATTGCTCTGAAATAATTTATACTTATTCCATTATACCATATATTTTTTCCTTTTTCAACTGTTATTTGCATATATATAATACACATATCTTACATTATTTTAAGTGCAACTTAACAAAAAAATGACTGCCTGCTCCCTAAAGGGAACAAGCAGTCGGAGGTTTATTATAGATCAACTAATAATCAAATATTAGTCACTCTGCAAATTGCTTTGTCAGCAAAGATTATTTGCCATAGTAAGCCTTGAGGTACATTTCCTTAAGCTCGCTCATCAGTGGGTATCTTGGGTTAGCACCTGTGCACTGGTCATCAAATGCGTCCTCAACCATGTTGTCGAGAGTGTCAAGGAAGTGCTTCTCGTCTACGCCGTAATCAGCGATAGTCTTCTTGATACCAACTCTTTCCTTAAGAGCCTCGATAGCGTCGATGAACTTGTTGAGTGTATCCTCATCGTTCTTACCAACGATACCAAGTGAATGTGCACACTCGCAGTATCTCTCAAGAGTATGTGGATACTGATACTGTGAGAAAGTACCCATCTTTCTAGGTGTTGGGTCAGCGTTGTATCTCATTACCATTGTGATAAGGAGAGCGTTAGCAATGCCATGTGGCAGGTGATGATAAGCACCGAGCTTATGAGCCATTGAGTGGCAAACACCGAGGAATGCGTTAGCGAATGCCATACCAGCCATTGTAGATGCTGTAGCCATTTCCTCACGAGCCTTAACGTCTGTCTGACCGTTGTCATATGCACCTGGCAGATACTTGAAGATAAGCTTCATAGCTCTAAGTGCAAGACCGTCAGTGTAATCTGTAGCCATTACAGATGCATAAGCCTCAAGAGCGTGTGTCAGAGCGTCGATACCTGATGCAGAAGTCAGACCTCTTGGAGCAGACATCATCATATCTGTATCAACGATAGCCATGTTAGGCATGAGCTGATAGTCAGCCAGAGGATACTTAGTACCTGTCTTTTCATCAGTGATAACTGCGAAAGGTGTTACCTCAGAACCTGTACCAGAAGATGTTGGGATAGCAATGAAGTATGCCTTCTCACCCATCTTAGGGAATGTGTAAACTCTCTTACGGATATCAATATATCTCATAGCCATATCGAAGAAGTCAGCGTCTGGATGCTCGTAAAGAACCCACATGATCTTACCAGCGTCCATTGCAGAACCACCGCCGATAGCGATAATTGTGTCAGGCTCGAAAGCTCTCAACTGAGCAACACCCTCAAGTGCACAAGCAAGTGTTGGGTCTGGAGCAACATCGAAGAATGTTTCGTGGAGAATACCCATTTCATCGAGTTTATCTGTGATAGCCTTTGTATAACCATTCTTATAAAGGAACTGGTCTGTTACGATGAATGCCTTTTTCTTGCCCATAACAGTCTTCAACTCGTCAAGAGCAACAGGGAGACAACCCTTCTTGAAGTATACCTTTTCAGGTGCTCTGAACCAAAGCATATTCTCTCTCCTCTCAACGACTGTCTTAATGTTCAGCAGGTGCTTAACGCCAACGTTCTCAGAAACTGAGTTGCCGCCCCATGAACCGCAGCCGAGTGTGAGGGAAGGAGCAAAGTCAAAGTTGTAGAGGTCACCGATACCGCCGAGTGAAGAAGGTGTGTTTACGATAAGACGGCAAGTCTTCATTCTTGCAGCGAACTTATTGAGCTTTTCTCTCTCGTTTATGTTATCTACCCAAAGAACTGAAGTATGACCAAGACCACCGTTGTTTACGAGAAGTGCCTCTGCGATGTCAAGAGCGTCGTCAAAATTCTTTGACTTGTACATACCAAGGATAGTTGTGAGCTTTTCGTGACCGAAAGCCTCTTCAGGAGCTGTGCTTGTAGCCTCGCCGATGAGTACCTTTGTATCCTCTGGAACTTCAAAGCCAGCCATTTTAGCGATAGTTACAGGACGCTGACCAACGATCTTAGCGTTAAGAGCACCGTTGATAAGCATTGTCTTTCTGATCTTATCGGCCTCTTCATCGTTGAGGAAGTAGCAACCTCTCTTGATGAATTCCTTCTTAACATCGTTGTAAACTGTCTTATCAGCGATAACTGTCTGCTCTGTAGCACAGATCATACCGTTATCAAATGTCTTAGAATGAATGATAGAGTTTACAGCGTTTACGATATCAGCAGAAGAATCGATGATAGCTGATGCGTTACCGGCACCAACACCGAGAGCTGGTGTACCAGATGAGTAAGCAGCCTTTACCATTCCAGGACCGCCTGTAGCGAGAATAGTGTCAGACTCTCTCATTATCATATTTGTGAGTTCAAGAGAAGGAACATCGATCCAACCGATGATACCCTTTGGAGCACCTGCTGCAACAGCTGCATCATAAACGATCTTAGCAGCAGCGATAGTTGACTTCTTTGCTCTTGGGTGTGGTGAGATTATGATACCATTTCTTGTTTTAAGACAGATAAGTGTCTTGAATATAGCAGTAGAAGTTGGGTTTGTTGTTGGGATAACAGCAGCGATAAGACCGATAGGCTCGTAAATTCTCATTGTGCCGTAAGCCTTATTTTCCTCAAAAACACCACAAGTCTGAACATTCTTGTACTTGTTGTAGATGTGCTCAGCAGCATAGTTGTTCTTGATAACCTTGTCTTCAACGATACCCATGCCTGTTTCCTCAACAGCCATCTTTGCAAGTGGGATTCTTGCCTTGTTAGCAGCGATAGCAGCAGCCTTGAAAATCTTATCTACCTGCTCCTGTGTGTAGGTAGCGAAGATAGCCTGTGCAGCTCTTACTTCAGCGATCTTAGCAGTCAAAGCTTCCTCTGTATCGACGATGCCGACTGTTTTAGCTTCACTCTTTGCCATAAAATAAACCTCCAATAAATTAATTATTGTTTTTTACTCTTGATAACCCCCGCTCGGGTTTTATCTTAGTTATATTATATACGATTGTTATTTTTTTGTCAATCTTATAAAGTTACAGCTTTTTTGATATTTTACGTCACTTTATTATGCAATATACATAAATATTGAACATTGTTTTATGATAGATTAACAATTCATGACCGTCAAAATGCACAATAAAAATCAGATTGATAAAAATTTATCATATATGCTGCCTGAAAAAAGATTAATAAATATAAGAAAAAAACTAAACAAAAATAAAACAGTTGTGAAAATAACGAAAAAGTGCTTGACATTTAGAAAATCTGTAGTATAATATAGACATAACAGAGATACATAGAAAGCACGGAGATGTAAAGGTGATTTTACACAATAAGGCTGTTGAAAAATCGATGTATACTCTGAAGCTCGACTTAATACCATATTTTAAAATAAAAGGAGATATGACTTATGAAACTTGATAACTTTGTAGCATCCAGCGACATCTATGATGTTTATGAATCTGATGGAATGGCAGTCAGGATCTATAAGAAGCCTGAATACAAGGAAAAGTGTCTGTATGCGGCTCTTACACACGCAAGAGTTGAAACAACACTTGGCAATTCCTTTATAAAGATGCCTGTTCTTCACGAGGTTTCCGTTATCGACGGCAAATGGGCTATTACAATGGACTTTATAAAAGGTAAGACTCTTCAGCAGCTTATGGACGAAAATCCAGACAAGAAAGACACATATCTTAACCAGTTTATCGACATTCAGTGCGAGATACACGCTCAGTATATGCCACTTCTTTCAAAGCTGAAAGATAAGATGGCAAGACAGATCAAGACTCTTGGTCAGATCGACGAGATAAAGAAGTATGAGCTTCTCACAAGACTTGATTCAATGCCAAAGCACATCAAGCTTTGCCATGGTAACTTTGAGCCAAAGAACGTTATCATCAATGACGAAGGTACTTATGTTATCAATTGGGGTTCTGCTAGACAAGGCAATGCGTCTGCTGACGTTGCAAGAACATACCTGCTGTTCTGCCTTAACAATCCTGATCTTGCTGAGGCTTATCTTGATAAGTATTGCGTAAAGAGCGGAACATCTAAGCAGTATGTACAGGCTTGGTTGCCGATCGTTGCAGCAGCACAGCTCATTAAGGGCAAACCAGAGGAGAAGGATCTGCTCATGAAGTGGATCGACGTTGTAGATTACGATTAGTCTTTTCGTTAGGTTGTAACAAATTTGTAACCTCTTATTGTGCAAATAGCTAAAAAATGATTTATCCCGATTATGAGTTTCGTCATAATCGGGATATTTTGTTACAATTCTTTATAATCCCTTTACAGAGTAATTTTCATGTGATATAATGTGAAACTGTTGAAATATGACATAATGATTTAGGACTACAGAGGTTATTCGGAGGATCAATATGAAAAAGCTAATGATAGCTGTTGCTATAGTTTGCACTATGTTTGCTTTGCCGGCTTGTGGAAAAAATGCCGATAATAAAACAGAAAATAATGTTAATCTTACAAATAATGACGTAACGACAGCTCAGACAGAGGTTACTGATGAAGTGCCAGACGAAACTACTTCACTCCCTGACAGAAGCACTCTTGAAAAGATACCAGATGAGGCTGTTGATTCGTTTAATCAGGTCGTAGATGTCTGCAAGGAGATATATCCTTTGGCTGAAAAAACCAAAAGGCTTTATGGTTATACAGGCACTAAGACTGTGAACAAAAAGAATTGTTACATTTTTGTTATATATGATAAAAATGACGATGTGTTGACAAAGGTGGCAACTGTCGCTGCCGAGGTCGCATCAGATAAGCTTTACGTTCTTGATGATGAAACAGGAAGTGCTGAAAAAATCAATACTGAGGATGTTAAAACTCAATCTACAGAGTCATGGGCAGATCAAGTAACTGAGTCTTTTGCTGAATACTATCAGAGCAAAGAGGTTAATGACCATCTTGCTGCAGTTGTTGAAACAGCTGCGGTTAAAACAGTTCGCTAATACTTTATATAGAAAAGGCGCTGTAAAAAAACGCGCAATAAAAAAAGACTGCAACCACCCTTAAAAGGGTAGGAAAGCAGTCTTTTTTGTGGTATAATAAATTTGATGAAAAAATACCAACAAGAATATAATACACCATATCAAT